>NZ_JADYXB010000017.1:0-79183 GCF_015864485.1 Pseudoalteromonas sp. SWN166 | reverse complement strand
TCAAGTAACCAATGACTAAGCATAAAAATACCCTCATAATCAAAAGATGATAAGGGTATTGTGAAGCAACCAAAAGATCGGTCAACCGATCAAAAATACCTTAACTGATCGGTGTTAGCTATATAACGGCTTTAATAGACGAAACTTATGCTTTTAGCGCTTTATCGCCTCGGCCAATGCCAACTGCACCTGAGCGTACAACTTCAATAATATCTGTTTCGTGACGAAGAGTGTCTAAAAATGATTCTATTTTGTCTGTACTGCTAACTAATTGTAGGCTGTAGCTTTGTCGGCCCATATCTAAAATAACACCTTGAAATACATCAACGACACGCGTAACCGCTGCACGAGTTGTTTCGTCCTGGGCAAATACCTTAACAAGTAATAACTCTCGCTCAATGTGGCTCATTTCTGTTAAATCGATAATTTTAAGCACATCGACAAGTTTATTAACCTGTTTTGTAATTTGCTCAACGACTCTGTCATCGCCCATAGTGGTAATAGTAATACGCGACAATGACTGATCGTCAGTTGTGCCTACAGTTAGACTGTCGATGTTGTATGCGCGCTGTGAAAAAAGCCCAACAATACGCGATAGGGCACCCGGTTCGTTTTCTAATAGAATAGATAAAATACGACGCATTATGCTTTTACTCCTTTACGTAACCACATCTCATCAATGCCGCCTAACTTAATTTGCATTGGGTATACATGTTCTTTTTCATCAACGTTGATATCTAAAAATACCAAACGATCGGTAATGCTCATTGCTTTATCTATAGCCGGTTGTAATTCATCTAATGTATTTACTTGTATGCCTACATGCCCGTAGCTTTCAACTAACTTAACAAAATCAGGCAGTGAGTCCATGTAAGATGATGAATGACGTCCGCCATAAACCATGTCTTGCCATTGGCGTACCATACCTAAAGAACGGTTATTTAGGGATACAACTTTTACCGCTAAATTGTACTGCAAACAGGTAGATAACTCTTGAATGTTCATTTGAATAGAGCCATCACCTGTAATACATACAGACTCTTTATCAGGAAAAGCAAGCTTTACGCCCATAGCTGCAGGTAACCCAAAGCCCATAGTGCCTAGCCCGCCTGAGTTAATCCATTGGCGAGGGTGCTTAAATGGATAATACTGCGCAGCAAACATTTGGTGCTGACCAACGTCTGAGCTGATATAAGCATCACCATTTGTTGCTTTGTAAACCGCTTCAATTACAGCTTGTGGTTTAATTTTGTCGCCATCAGTCGTGTTGTAGCTTAAACATTTTTGTTCACGCCAACTGATAATTTGACGCCACCAATCTTCTTGTGCACTGCGATCAATTTTAATAGGGCTTTTATCAATGCCAGCTTGTAGTTGTTCTAGTACTGTAGCTAAGCAACCAACAACCGGTATGTGCGCTTTAATTGTTTTAGAGATAGAAGTTGGATCGACATCAACATGTACAATGGTGGCATTTGGACAAAACTTTTTAACGTTATTGGTAACACGGTCATCAAAGCGTGCACCAAGTGCTAAAATCACATCTGCATTGGCCATTGCTTTATTAGCCTCAAGCGTGCCGTGCATGCCAAGCATACCTACAAAATTTGGATGCACGCCCGATATACCACCAAGCCCCATTAGGGTATTTGTAATGGGCGCATTTAACGACTCAACTAAATGTGTTAATTGCTCTGATGTATTTGAAATAACAATACCGCCACCAGAGTAAATAACCAGTTTTTTGGCTTCTAAAATAGTGGTTACGGCTTTACGGATTTGTTTTGAGTGCCCTTTAGTATTAGGGCTGTATGTTCTTAGTTCTGTTGTTTTAGGGAAATCGTATTCAAACTTAATTGCAGGGTTAAGCATATCTTTAGGAAGCTCAACCACAACAGGGCCTGGGCGACCTGTACTGGCTATATAAAAGGCTTTAGCTAAGATTGTTGGGATTTCTTTAGCGCTTCTACAGTTAAAGCTATGTTTAACTACAGGGCGCGAACAGCCAACAATATCGGTTTCTTGGAATGCATCATCGCCAATTAAACTAGTCGGAACTTGGCCGGCTAAAACAACCATAGGGATTGAATCCATATAAGCTGTTGTAATGCCTGTTATGCAGTTTGTAGCGCCAGGGCCTGAGGTAGCAAGTACAACACCAACGTCTCCTGTAGCACGGGCATAACCATCAGCCATATGCGTTGCTGCTTGTTCATGACGAACTAATATATGTTCAATGTCATCTTGCTGAAAAAGTGCATCATATAAATCTAAAACCGAACCACCGGGGTAGCCAAATATATATTTTACCTTTAACTCTTTTAATGCCTGAACTACTAGTTCAGAGCCATTATATTCTTGTTTGCTCATCCTCATTCCTCTGTGCGCTTTTTTATGCATAAAAAAACCCCCGCGTAGTGCGAGGGTTTTTAAAAAGCAGTATCACCTTTTAATACATCCCCGCTGGGCTTATAACTAAGACCAGTTCGAGTACGACTAAAAGGTTAGTTTGTGTGTTCATAGTTTTTACTCTACTTAGCAAAACACTGCTTTTAAATTAAAAATTCTGTATAGGTTTATTTTTAAGGGTTTTGAACCCTTATGTCAACCTTGAAAGTGGTTTTTTGCATTTTAAATTCGTTTTGTAGCTTTTTTTAATTTGAATCTGCAGAAATACTGTATTTAACTGAGTTAACTAGCAGAAATTATGCGTTTTGGGTTGTGTGTTTGATTTTAGTTATAAAAGTGTGTGACAGGCCATTAACTTTTATCGCACATGTTAACTATATGTTTTTATCGCCTGTTTAAATTTCTATTATTAGGTATGATTACTACATAATTATGTTTGAGGAAAACACAGTGAAAAAAGTGACGTTAATTGCGCTTTTAACTACTCTATTAAGCCCTATAGTTGCGGCTAATAATTTAAGCCCCCATGATGTTGGTATAACTAACGAAGAACGTATTTTATATTGGCTTAAAAAAAGAGACCAAGTATCGTCTAGTGAGTTAGATAGTTCATTTAAGTCATATATGAGCAATACTGAGGCTGCCAATCATCTAATTAAAAATGGCTTTAGGCAGTTTAAGTCCTCCTCTACAGATTTTTCAAACACAAATAAGCCACAGGCTTCTTTTTCAACATCCCTAGTGCCTGATCAAAGCGTTAATGATGTAAAAGTGTTAGCTATATTAATTGATTTCCCTGATCTTAAACACGACTCTAATCAGCTTGTAGCGCAAGACACAGACATGTTTTACGCTGACTATTCAACTGAGCATTACCAGCAAATGCTTTTTAATACTCAAAGTTATGCAGGTCCTGAAGGGCAAAGCTTATCAACCGCTGCCGATTATTATAAAGCGGCTTCGGGGAACAGCTTAAACTTTAACGGGCAAGTATATGGCTGGGTAACCGCTGACAATAACGCAAAAGTATATGGTGAACGCCAAGGTACAACACGAGATAAAAATGCACCTGCACTTGTAAAAGAAGCGGTAGAAAAAGCCGTCGCACAATTTAATATTAATTTAGCAGATTATGATTTAACCGATTTAGATGATATTGATGGCGATGGCATCCTCAACGAACCTAATGGCATTATTGATCATGTAATGATTTTTCATTCAAGTATTGGTGAAGAGTCAGGTGGTGGATATTTAGGTACTGATGCAATTTGGTCGCATCGTTATTATGTCTTTGATGAAAATAGCGGGCCGAGCGAGATTGCAGGCAGCAATATTAAACTCTCTGGTTATACAATTAGCCCAATTGATGCCGGGATTGGTGTGGTGGTGCATGAGTTTGGGCATGACTTAGGGTTATTGGATGAATACGACTTACAATCTAATACTGTAGGTGAGCCTGTTGCGTCTTGGTCAGTTATGTCGACAGGAAGTTGGGCAGGTTCGCCACGAGGCTCAGAGCCTGTTATGTTTAGCCCTTATGCGCTTGAATATTTACAAAATCGATACCAGGGTAATTGGGTTAATCAGCTCACGCTTGATATGGATGAGATAGATGCTAACGCACAGCAAACATTAATTAATACTGCGAGCACTTCACAACTACAAAGCCAAATAAAAATAACACTGCCATCTCGACTCGAAAAATTTAAAACGCCAGTAGAAGGCGATTTTCAATACTATTCAAATACGGGCGACAATGTTAGTAACAGCTTAGTTAATTCAGTAACGCTACCAAACACAACTGAGGCACTTACTTTAAGCTTTATTGCTTATTATAGTATTGAGCGCGACTATGATTTAGTTCAAGTAAAAGTAAATGAGGAGCCTATTGCTAGTAATTATACGCAAGCAATTAACCCATACTATGGTGACATTGGTCCGTATATATCAGGTGATTCATTTTTTAATAGTGATGCTAAGCAGCCCAACGGCTATTTAACTCATAAGTTTGATTTATCTGCTTATGCTGGGCAAACAATTGATCTAAAAATTGAATACATAACGGATGCGAACACACATTATTATGGTTTTGTTGTGGATGATATGCGTATTGAGCAAAGTGATACCTTAATTTGGCAAAATAATGCACAAGATCAAATTAATACCGAGTTTAATGGCTTTGAAAAAATAGGTAGTTACATATACGCATCGCCATCACATTACTATCTACAACTACGTTCATACACAGGTGTTGACAGCAGTTTGCAAACTGAGCAGTACTCACCTGGGTTACTATTGTGGTATAGCAATGAATCTCAGGCAGATAACAATACGACGGAGCACCCGGGTAGTGGCTTTGCATTAGTGGTAGATGCCGATCAGCGCTCAATAAATAAAGGAAGTACACAGAATCCTGCTGCTACAGCAATTCAAATACGTGATGCTGCTTTTAGTTTGTACCCGCAACGTGCAGGTTTAGGTGATGATGATTTATCAGCTATTACCCAGTTTAGTGATAAAACGGACTATAGCTTTACAGCGCAAAAACCATCGGGTGTTGTGCTGCCTCAAGTAGGTTTTGGGTTTAGTATTATAAACCAGTCAACGGATAGTGAAGACGTAGAAGTACAGCTCAATTACGATGTTACCAAGGGGATTAACTTTACTGAATCAGGTTTAATTGTTGATTTTAAGGTTGAGGGATTTTCCCTCACCCCTGCGGATAAGTTTACGTGGAGTTTTGACGATGGCAGCTCAAGCACAGAGTTAACGTCTACTCATGAATACCAAGACTATGGCACCTATAGCGTTGAGTTTATGGCAAGTAATGATACTTCACAGCAAGTAGCTGTAGCTCAAGTTACATTAGTTGAGCCATTATCTGTAAATGAAATTGAATATGAAATAAATCAAGGAGCATTAACAGCTCAAGCTTCCTTTAAAGGTGGATTAGCTCCGTATACTTTTAATTGGCAGCTAGGGGATGGGAATACTCTAACAACTCAAACGCTCACTTATAACTACTTGTACTCTGGTGACTACCAAGTATCGCTTACAGTGACTGATAACCAAGGGACTGAAGAAACTAAAGCCGTTGATGTAACCGCGACTGTACCACTTACTGTAGAGGTAAACTTTTCAGCCAGTGGTTTAAGCGCCCAATTTAATACACAAGTAACCGGTGGCTTTAATAGCTACACTTATAGTTGGGATTTTGGTGATGGCAGTGCGGTATCAAACTTACAAAACCCAAGACATACTTATCAAACTGATGGGACATTTACTGTAATATTGAATGTTACTGATACTCAAAAAAATGATACTTTTGCTAAAGAATTATCAGTTACTGTACAAAAGCAGCAAAGTAGTTCGGGTTCTAGTGGCGGATCATTGGCAGGTTTATTAGGATTACTACTGTTAAGCTTATTTAGGTTTAATAATAACCAGCATAAATACACCAGGTTGGTATAAGCTTAATTAACAAAAATAAAAAAGCCCGCTAAATTAGCGGGCTTTTTAAATTAATAACAAATATTAATTATAAACGGTCAATTACTGCTTGAGTGAAATCAGTTGTACCGTGGCTGCCGCCTAAATCGCGAGTTGTACGGTCGCCAGATTTAATAACATCAGCAACAGCACTACGAATACGCTCTGCTGTGTCGCCCATATCTAAATGCTCAAGCATTTGAATAGACGCTAAAATTACAGATGTTGGGTTAGCTAGGTTTTTGCCCGCAATATCTGGAGCACTACCGTGTACCGCTTCAAAAATTGCTGCGTCTTCACCAATGTTAGCGCCTGGTGCCATACCTAAACCGCCAACTAAACCAGCACAAAGGTCAGATAAAATATCACCAAATAAGTTAGTCGTTACAATTACGTCAAATTCTTCAGGTGTCATTACCAGCTTCATACACGTTGCATCAACAATCATTTCATTTGATTCAATTTGCGGGTAACGCTCAGCTACTTCTCGTGCAACTTTTAAAAACAAACCAGATGTTGATTTTAAAATGTTAGCTTTATGAACAGCAGTTACTTTTTTACGACCTTCACGTACCGCTAGCTCATATGCAAAAGTTACGATTTTTTCTGCGCCTTCACGCGTAATTATCGATTTTGCTTCTGCTTCATTACCGTCTTCACTTACTACTTGGCCTGCACCTGAGTACATACCTTGCGTGTTTTCACGAATAGTAATGATATCGATATCGTCGTAACGTGCTTTAGTACCAACAAATGATTTAACAGGGCGTACGTTAGCGTATAAACCAAATTGCTTACGAAGTGTTACGTTAATAGACGTAAAGCCTTCACCTACAGGCGTAGTTAATGGGCCTTTAAGAGTGATTTTGTTTTTAGCTATTGTATCAACCGTGTCTTGTGGAAGTAACTCACCTGTTTTTTCAAGTGCAGCTAGGCCAGCATCAACAAATTCATAATCAAAGTCGCAACCTGCGGCTTTTAATATTTCAAGTGCTGAGTCGATAATGCTCGGACCGATGCCGTCGCCTTTGATCACTGTGATGGTTTGTTTGGCCATTGACTTTTCCTTTAAAGAGTTTGATTTGCACATAAATTATTACCCTGAGAGAGTAATCGCTTGTTAGATCATTTATGTGAACGTGCTTGAAAATTTAAGGGCGCATTTATACCAATTTATCACCCATTTTGCTAGTTTATACAAAAAATACTGGGTATACATGAAACTTATAATGGGTATAGATATGTTAAATAACCTAAATTTTGGTTGATTAGGGCGTGTTGAACTTTGTGGATTGAAATTTTTTCAATCTAGGGGCGATTAAATCGCGGCGCGAGGTTTGTAACCTAGTGGGCTAAGTAAAAACCGAGCAACAAAGAGTTAATTGTCCCTAGAAAGAACCCAAAGGGCAGCGCATGTTTGGTATTTATGCTGCTTTATCGCCTATTCATGGGGAATAACCACACTACATAGGCTCCGCCTTGCCTAAAAACCAAACATACTGCTGTAAATTCACCCACCAAAGATCAACACGCCCTAGCTTTGCATAAATTAAATGCTATCAAATAACTCAAGAGATTCTAATTGTAGAAAAAAATCTGTTGGGTTGTGCCAATTGAGTATTTTTAGTTGCTCAAGTAACGTTTGTTGCTGCCACGCAGTGAGCGCAAGTTCTGGTTTAAACACATTTTGAGCAACAATTTTAAGTGTGATCCAGAGTTTATGAGAATCAGTTAAATGTTTTTTAGGTGTTTGCTCTGCTTCTAACAGCTTAGCTGTCCAGGGGTTGTCACTTAATAAATGAGTAAGCTGTTGTGTTAGTTGCTCACTATTAATTACATTTACCCCAAAAAATGAACAAATCGGCGCACTCAGTTTTTTATTTGGAGTGTCGTCAATGAGTGTTTTACGAGAAAGCTGTGTACTACAGTGTGTTAATAAAAAATGGACGTAAGCGTATAAAGGTAAAGTGATATGCTCAAACTGCTCGTGTTTATTTTTACTTACCAATAAAGCCATTATTTTTACTAATCCATTTAACCGGCTAGTAACATAGGCTTGTAGAGGGTGCGGGGTAACATTAACTAACTGTTCAAAAACAACCCGTTGAATTATTGCAGGTGCATTATAATAACCGACCATCGATAAACTATGTTTTAAGTCTTTAGCGGCTTGATGCTCTTTATTATATGGTCTTACAGCCTTGCATAAATTAGCAATTACTTGGGGATGAGCCGCCATTAACTGGCTTAATCCTTTGTAGCTGTATTCGTGCTGTAGTTTAATATTACTTATTAGTTGAAGTAAAGACTGTGCCTTATCAACCTCAACCTCACTTTTTGACTTAACATGTTCACTGTTAAACACTTTAAAGCTGATTGTTTTGTCAGTGCAGTGCCATTGTTTTGGATTATCGTTAAGTGCTGCTTTTACTCTATACCAAGCTAATTTATTTGCATTAGCGGTACTAATTAAAACATGCCTTTGCTGCGTATCAGTTGCTAAATAAATCATGGTTTGCTCGGCATATAAAACGCGGCTTCCCGGTAATAAGGGCCCTAAATGCGCTATAAGCGATTTAATTAGCTGTAGTGCAAACAAATTTGGTGTACGAATGTACAAGTCAGTAAGTGCTTTAAATAAACTCATGTGTTTGTTAGCCGTATTACTAGTAATGTTCATGCTAATAATATTTGCTAAAGCAATCAGGGTAATACCTCCATCGTAAAGCATAATTTTAGGCGCACTTACCAATGCTTGTTTATATTTACTTAATTTAGCTAACAATTGTGTAACGGGTTTGGCAGAATCACCACTAGATAACATTACTTTTGCAGCTAATTGATGGCGCATCTTCCATATTTTTTTATCAGAATCTTGAAAAGGTGATTGCTCGCAAAGTTTGTTTAATTGCGCTCCAACACACAAATGCTCAATGAGTGAAGCCGCTATGTATAGCTCACTTAGATCATTATTATAGTGTTGAGACTTACACAGTGCAGCGGTTATAACACTCTGACTAACAACTAAATTTGTGGCATAAGAATAACTAGGGTTGTAAAGCGTCAATCGGGCTTGTAATGCGAAGGGCTGCTCGCTATAGAGTACTCTATATTGCTCAGCTAACTTACTTGCGATTGGGTATAAAGCTGTCCATTTTTGTTTATTATTATAATAGCTTAAAAACAGCTGCGTATTATTAAGCAGCTGCTCTAAAGTAGTTGAAACAGCTTCATCCATTAAACCTTCACCTAATTTTGTTCTTGGTATTTATTGTATGCACTCGGGCCCCATAAAAATAGCTGCCCATTTTTAAATAATAGCCCAGTACATTCATCCATGGTGGTTATACCGTCAGATGTTATATGCTGTGTACGGTAAAACACTATCTGAAACACTTGTTCGCCATCTCGTTTAGCATAAGTAAGATCGGGGCTGCCTAAATAATCAAGCACAGTATTTAGTGTTGTTGGCTTCTCAAGGGATAGTTTTTCGATATAACGCTTATTGAAAGCTTCGCGGTCTTGCCAAATCATGGCCTGAGGATCGTCTTTATAAAAAGTGATCACCAATGCAGCTATCAGCGCATATAGCCCTAAACCTAAAATTAAATATCGGATAAATTTTTTCAATATGGTTTACTCTAACTCCGGTAACTAATAAATAGTATACGTTTTGTAATGTTTAGAGGCTATTAACTTGCGATTAATTAAGCCTTAACTGCTTTAAACTAAAGCCTAAATTTATGTCGGTGCGTAAACTAACTAGGTGCTTTGAAATTACGTACATATCCATATTAGCGGCTAGCTTTGTTTTAATACCCGGGCTTAGAGATTCATCTTCTGCCGCTTGTTCAATAGAATTGTAGTTATTAACGATTTGCTGCGCTGACTTAGTACCGATCCCTTTTACGCCAGGAATATCATTTGTCTTATCACCCGCTAAAGCCCAAAAATCAACAAGCTTATTTTGTTCAACACCAAAGCGCTCTTTTATACTTGTCTCATCTAAATAGAGTTTTTTAAAGTAATCATACACTGTAATATAAGGGCCTATATACGGTAAAAAGCCTTTATCGGTAGAAACAACAGTATTAGCTATTTGATTATTTGATGCCTTAAACGCAAGCGTTGCAATAATATCATCGGCTTCATCGTTAATAGGCTCAAATACAACAATGCCGGTTTCTTCAATTGCAGTTTTAAAATGCAATAGGGCGTCTTTTAATACTTGAGGCATTGGCGCGCGCGAGTGTTTGTAGTCTTTATAAAAATGATAACGCCAGCTTTTGTCGCCATCAAACACAGCAATGGCATGGGTTGCATTACTGGTATCTAAAAGCTTTTTACATGCATGCGCTACACGAGAACAACACGTTTGTATCATTTGCTCGTCGCTGTGATGTTTTTGATTAGCGTCGACGGCGTAAATGCGCCTAATTAAATTAAGCGCATCGATAAGAAGTAAATGGGGTTTCAAACTATAAAACTCATGCTTTTATTTTGTAACACGGAACGTATTTGCTGCCAGGGAGTTTCATACGGCCTTGATCAACAAATGCTTGTAATAACGTATCCATATTTTCCATAAGGGCAGGTTCGCCGCTTAAAATATATGGACCGTTTTGCTTAATGGCTTTAATGCCTTCGTCTTTTACATTTCCAGCAACAATACCTGAAAAAGCCCTGCGTAAATTAGCTGCTAGTAGCTGTTTTGGTTGATCAAGATGTAAATCAAGACTTGCCATATTTTCATGTGTTGGTGCAAAAGGTTGTTGAAAGTCGTTATCTATTTTTAATGTCCAGTTAAAGTAATAAGCATCGCCTTCACTTTTACGGTAATCACGAACATTAGCCATCGCTGATTTTAGCTTTTGACCCACTAATTGAGGGTTATCAATAATAACTTCAAACTTGTCTAGTGCTTCTTTGCCGAGTGTTATTTCAACAAAATCACACAGCTCTTTAAAATACGCTTCACTTTCACTAGGGCCAGTTAAAATAACAGGTAAACATTGCTTGGTATTATCTGGGTGGAGTAATATGCCTAATAAATATAACAGTTCTTCGGCAGTACCTGCGCCACCAGGGAAAATGATAATCGCGTGAGCTGTTCTAACAAAAGCTTCAAGGCGTTTTTCAATATCCGGTAAAATAACTAACTCGTTTACGATAGGGTTTGGTGGCTCAGCAGCAATAATGCTTGGCTCTGTTAAACCTAAGTAGCGGTTATCGGTATTACGCTGTTTTGCGTGGCCAATAGTGGCACCTTTCATTGGGCCTTTCATAGCACCAGGGCCACAACCGGTACAAATATTTAATCCACGTAAACCAAGCTCATAACCTACTTGTTTCGTGTATTTATATTCAACTTCGTTTATTGAGTGTCCGCCCCAGCAAACAACCATATTGGGTTCGCTTTTAACGCGCAGTGCACCCGCATTTCTGAGCATATCGAATACCATATGTGTAATCGCTTTTTGCTCTTTTAAATCTTTTTCGTATTTTTGACAAATAAACAAAATATCACGAATAACAGAGAATATATGTTCGTGAATGCCGATAATTATTTCGCCATCAACAAATGCTGTTTCGGGTGGGTTTTCAAGTTCAATTTTAATACCTCGTTCGCGGCTTACTAAACGAATATCAAAATCTTGGTATTTGTCGTATATATCGTTACTTTCGTCGGTATGGCTACCTACATTAAGCACTGCAAGTACGCAGTTTCTAAATAACCTATAACGCTCACTAGCAGAAGATTGCTCTAATAAATCAACTTCTAATTGCGACAGTAAATCTAAAACCCCAGTTGGGTTTAACTGTATTAACATAGACGTTCTCCTTACTGCTAAATCGTAAAACTGCTTGTCATAAAGTTATAATAGCTATGACATTACTTACTGGTACAAAGTCTATCTCGCCCTGAATTTTTGGCATCGTAAAGGGCATCATCAGCTCTATCAAAGGCTTTTAATAGCGTATCACCTTTTTTAAATTGAGTTGCACCTATTGAAATAGTGATCTCGATTTGTTTCTCTTTAAATTTAAAAGGGATATTTTTAATCACCTTTCTTACTTTATCCAGGGGTAATGTTGCGTTTTCTAGCGATACACCTGGCATTAATAGTACAAATTCTTCACCGCCATAACGCGCTATAAAATCAGATTTTCTGACTGATTTTTGCAGTGCTTTTGATATAACCTGAAGTGTTATGTCGCCGGCTGTGTGGCCAAATCTATCATTTACAGATTTAAAGTGGTCAACATCAATAACTGCAAGCGTAACATCTGATGGTTGTACATTAAACAAGTGCATTTCGTGATCGTAGCGTTCATCAAATGCGGCTCTGTTAGGCAGTTTTGTAAGCCCATCAAGTAAGCTTTTAAAGCGCTGCTCGTTTAATCGTTTTTTATACGTAGTTAACTTACCTTCCAAAGTACCAATACGTTTATTTATTTCATTAAAGCTAGAGCTAAGCATTTCTCTGTCTTTTCGCTCAAGTTTTTCTTTCGCTATAAAATCTTCGCTTAGTGATTTTAATTCGTTATCTACAAGCTCTTTTAAAGATGAAATTGACGTGGCTTTTTGGGTTTGCTCATTAAGGTTTTTTATTTTTAGTTCTATACTTTTATTTAATGAGTCAAACTCAACTTCCATTGACTCAGAGTGCTTGCTAGTTGAGATAATAGAATTGTGTAAATCTTCAAGGGTTTGATTTAATGAAACTAAAAAGCTTTGTGCCGATTTACGTTCTTTACTTATATTTTTTACCACTACATCGATAATGCTAATCGCTGCATCAAGCAATGCAGTTATAGTTTTACTTGCGGTAATGCTATTTTTTATATGATTAATTTGTTGAGTAGCTTCATCTTCCAGAACAAGTTCGTTAGCAAGTTCAAGCAGTTTATTTGCATGGCTCTGTACAGTAGGTAGCTTTTTATCAATTACTGGGTCTTGTTTTGTTATTAAAGCTTGGTGGTAAAACGATATAAGTTGATCAAGAAGTGGGATATAACCATGCACTGAATGGACATTATTAATTTCATTATCAAGTAGGTTTCTTAGAGATCTACGTGTCTCATCAGGTAAACCCTTGGTTTTTTGTAGCTGTTTACCTGCATTTTGCACATTGTTGAATAAATCACGTTGTTGGGTTTGTTGAACTGATTCTTGGTTTTTAAGTAATGTTAAAGTTTCACTAATAAGTGGAGAAATATTCTCAAAACTCATGCCTTTATTTAGGGCACTTCTAAATTTGGCGAGGCGGTTATCTAACTCAATATCTAGCCCTTTACAGCTCAACGATAATTTAGCCGTAAAGTCACACAAAATATCCACTTGATGTTTGCGTGCACTTTCAACAGCCATACGAGCCTCAATTGCCTGTTTTAGCTTTTTATCTGCTGCGTTAGATCTTTGTGACACCTAAGCGTACCGCCATCAATTTAATTTCATTATCTTTAGTTTACAACAAATTTTTATTATATGTAGTTATCTAGTAAAAAACTTAGAAATTTTAATGAGCTACTACGTATAAACTCGCATACAGGGCAATTTGTCGTATTTAATTCACTTTTAAATAGCAGCTTGTTAGTCTTGCAAGCAATTAAGTTTCCACTAAGAGTTTCTATGAAAAAGTTATTAGCCCTTTCTATCCTAGCTGCATGTTCAGCACCTGTATTTGCCGATGTGAATTATTCTTTAGAAATTTCGCAACCACAGCACCATTTAGGTGATGTAAGTGTAGAGTTTCCAAAAACTGCGCAAGCACATCTTGATATAAAACTTCCAGCATGGCGTACGGGTCGTTACGAAATGCTAAACCTCGCCAATGGTATTCGTTATTTCAAAGCTAAAGATGAAGATGGCAAAGAGTTAAAATGGGAAAAAATTGACCACAGTACATGGCGTATTCACCTTAATGAGCCAACAGAAGTTAATGTTGACTACCAAGTGTATGCAAACGAACTTGGCAAGCGTGCTCGCCATATCGACGACAGCCATGCATTTATAGATGCGTCAGGTTTTTTTATGTTCAGTGAGGCGTTTCGCCAAGAGCCTGTAACCGTTAATTTAGACGTGCCTAAAAAATGGCGCTCAGTATCGGGTATGGATAATTTAAAAGGTAAAAATACTTTTAAAGCAGCTGATTACGACGTACTTGTTGATTCGCCAATCGAAACAGGTATTAATCAGTTACATACTTTTGAAGTAGACGGCCGTGAATATGATTTAGTTATATGGGGCGAAGGTAACTACGACGTAGAGCAAATGCTTACCGATCTTAAAAAATTAGTTGCTACTGGCAATGTAATTTGGGATGGCTATCCGTATGAACGTTATGTATTTATGGTTCATGCTACGTCGGGCGCAGGTGGTGCAACAGAGCATTTAAATTCAACAATTATTCAACGTCCACGCGATCGATTTGGTAGCCGCGAAGATTACCTAGCCTTTATTAGCACCGCTGCGCATGAGTTTGTTCATACGTGGAATGTTAAAGCATACCGCCCTCAAGGTTTGGTGCCTTACGATTACACGAACATGAACTACTCAAAACTATTGTGGATCGCTGAAGGTTCAACAAGTTATTTTGAAGACCATTTAATGGTTCGCTCTGGTATTGAAACCACAGATGAATTTTTTAAAGTGATGAGCAAAACCATTAATCGCCATTTACAAACACCAGGCCGTGAAGTGCAAAGCGCAAGCGAAACAAGCTTTGATAAATGGATTAATCAAGGTGGCGATCATGCACGTAACTATAGCACCAACATTTATTCGGAGGGCTCGTTACTCTCTTTAGCTTTAGATATCGACTTACTTGAAAAAAGCCAAGGTAAAATAAGCTATCGCGACGTGCACAAAGCACTTTATAACAATCATAAAATGCCAGCCGGTTTTACAGACGTAGACGTGCTTAATATTTTAAAAGACTTAACAGGGCGTGATTACTCAAGCTGGTGGCAGGAAAATGTAGAATCGCCTGCCAATATCAACTTTGACGATTTACTTACTAAAGTAGGCTTAAAATTTGAGCGACCTGAAAAAGCAAAAGCGCTTGCAAGTATTGATGCTACCGCTAAAAACACAGGCGAGTTACTTACGTTAAGTTACGTTCGCCGTGGTGGAAGCGCATGGAAAGCAGGTTTAACTACCGATGATAAAATTGTTGCTATAAACAAACATCACGTAGGTAAAGATTTAAAAACCAGCCTAGAGACGTTTAAAGCTGGCGACAAGGTAACCATTGACTATCTTCGTCGTGATGCACTTGAGAGCTTAACGTTAGTGCTATCAGAAGATTTTGATAAACCAAAAAAAGTAGTTGCTGATAAAGACGCAACGCTTGCGCAAAAGGCATTATTTAAAGCGTGGATTGGTGTTGAACATCCAAATGATGTAACCGATAAATAATACGTTATTTATTTAAGTTAGTTTTAAAAAGGAGCTTAGGCTCCTTTTTTATTGCTAAAAACAAATCAATTGAAATTTAAAACACAACTGACATAGGAAAAAACAATCATTAAGTACTATTATCAAAAGCAAAGCTCTTTAGGATCATCGACTGACAATGAAAATAGATAAAGCTGTAAATGTGCTAACCCATAAGTTTGTTATAAACGATCCGCTTCATCAGCTATTTGACGCGGTTAGCGCTATTTCTGTGCAGGGGTATGATGAGCAACGACGTGTAATTTATTGGAATAAAGGCAGTGAGTATCTTTACGGCTATAGTGCACAAGAAGCTGCTGGGCAAAAGCTTGAAGATTTAATTATTCCTACCCCAATGCAAGATGCGGTTGTATCGGCTCATACTAATTGGCTTAACAACGGTACAGAAATTCCTGCAGCGGAGATTACCTTACAGCGCAAAAATAGCACGCAGGTGTGTGTGTTTTCAAGCCATGTAATGTTTATTAATCAATATAATATTAAACAAATGTATTGCATAGATATTGATTTAACCGATGTAAAAAAAGCTCAAGGACAGGCTATTTTCAAAGAAAAAATGCTCGAAACCATTTTCGAAGCAATCCCTGATTTATTTTTCTTAATGCAAGAAGATGGCACTATTGTTGACTACCACGCCAGTAATGAAAATAACCTCTATGTTAATCCTGACGAATTTATTGGTAAAAGCATGTTTGCTGTATTGCCTGATGAAATTGCAATTAAATTTCAGGTTAATATTGCCCAAGCATTAAAGCAAAAAGAAATGGTTAGCTTTGAGTACGAACTGAGGCTACCCAAAGGCACTGTATATTTTGAAGCCCGTGTAAATCATGTACCTCAATATGAGCAAGTCATGGTTATTGTTCGTGATATTACCGAACAACATAAATCAGATGAGTTAATACGCCATCAAGCCTATTTTGATAGCTTAACATTACTTCCTAATCGGTTTTTAGCGCTAGATAAGTTATCAAAAATTTTAAAAGATGCAGATGAAAATAAAGGTAATGCCGCTGTTTGTTTTCTGGATTTAGATGATTTTAAAAAAATTAACGACTCACTTGGGCATGAAGTTGGCGATAAATTATTAATTGAAGCTGCTGCAAGACTTCAGGAAATTATTAGTGATAATGGTACAGTAGGGCGACTAGGTGGTGATGAGTTTATTGTATTATTACACGACTTATCTTGTGCAAAAAGCGCACTGCGTATAATAGACAAGTTACTTAAAAGTTTTAGAGAGCCATTTAGAATAGAAGGGCGTGAATTAATGGTTACGCTAAGTGCTGGCATTGCTATGTACCCTGAAAATGGCAGTTCAGCTTCGGATTTACTACGTAACGCAGATACCGCAATGTATCAAGCTAAAGCATTAGGCCGAAACACCTATTCTTTTTTTGCAAAGCAAATGAATGTAGTAATCCAGCGGCGTTTATCAATTGAAGAGCAAATGAGTGGTGCCCTTGAGCGTAATGAATTCGAACTATATTACCAACCTCAATTTGACGTTAAAAATAAACATATTATTGGCGCTGAAGCGTTATTACGCTGGCATAACCCTGAGTTAGGGAATGTAACACCCGATGAGTTTATACCTATAGCGGAAAATACAGGATTAATAGTACCTATTGGTAAATTTGTAATTAGCCAAGCATTACATTTTTTAAATGAGTGGCAAAGCACTTGTAAACGCGAACAAAAATATACAATGGCAGTTAACTTATCTCCTCGTCAATTTAGAGACGCAGGGTTACTTCGCTTTATTCAAAATTCACTTATTGATGCACAAGTAAACCCCGAAAGTTTAGAGCTTGAAATTACTGAGGGAGTATTGATGAGTTGCCATACTAATGTTGTTGATATATTGACTGAAATTACGGCATTAGGCATTAACTTATCAATGGATGATTTTGGTACAGGTTATTCGTCATTAAGTTATTTAAGAGAGTACCCTTTTAATGTACTCAAAATAGACAGAAGTTTTATAGATGGCATTGTGTTAAATAATGAAGATTGCAATTTAGTGAGAGCAATCATTGCCATGTCGCACAGCTTAGGACTGACAGTGGTAGCCGAAGGCGTAGAAACAAAAGAGCAACACACTTTATTAAACGAATTGGGCTGTGATTATATGCAAGGCTTTTATTTTAGCAAACCAATACCAGCAAAACAATTTCTTGATTTTTCAATTAATTTTAAATAAAGAGTAAGATTAAACACTCGATTGTAACAAATCATTACATGGCTATTGACCTTATTATCGCATCGCGAGTAACCTGTTATAGAAACAAATAAAAAGGATTCTATAATGCGTTTAAAACCTCTTGTAGCTACATTAGCAGCCACATTCGCACTATCACTTTCAAGTAGCGCCATTGCCGATGAAGGCATGTGGCAACCACATCAACTTCCAGAGTTAGAATCAATTTTAAAAGCTAAAGGGCTTGAAATTGATGTTGAATCTATTTCTAAATTAACCGAATTTCCTATGAATGCGGTAATTAGCCTAGGTGGCTGTACAGCATCGTTTGTATCGCCTAAAGGCTTAGTGGTTACAAATCATCACTGTGTTTATGGCTCGGTACAATATAACTCAACGCCTGAGAACAACATTTTAGAAAATGGCTTTTTAGCTAAAAGTCCTGCTGAGGATTTACCTGCAGCGCCGGGCTCACGCGTATATGTAACTAAAACGGTTACCAACGTAACAGATGAAGTAATTAAAGGTACTAACGAGTTAACAGCAAAAGCACGCTACGACGCACTCGAAAAAAACGAAAAAGCACTAGTAGCGCAATGTGAAGCTGATGAAAGCTATCGTTGTAATGTATATTCGTTTCACGGTGGTTTAGAGTTTTACTTAATTAAATCACTTGAAATTAAAGACGTACGCTTATCTTATGCACCGGCTATGGGCGTAGGTAAATATGGTGGCGATATAGATAACTGGATGTGGCCGCGCCATACAGGCGACTTTGGTTTTTACCGTGCCTATGTAGGTAAAGATGGAAAACCTGCAGAGTACAGCAAAGACAACGTACCTTACGTACCAGACTCTTACCTAAAAGTAAGTGCCAAAGGTGTGCAAGAAGGCGACTTTGTAATGGTTACAGGTTATCCAGGGCGAACTAACCGCTACCGTATAGCAACAGAGGTAGATAACGTATTTAACGACAGCTACCCTAAAGCACGTGAGCATAACTCAAAATACGTGTCGCTTATTGAAGAAAACTCAGAAGACGGCAGTAAAGCGCGTATTGCTTACGAAAGCACCATTGCAGGTTATAACAACTATATTAAAAACTATGGTTCGATGATCGAAAGCTTCAAAAAAGGCACTATGCTTGAGCGCAAAAAACAGTTTGAGCAAGACTTAACACAATGGATCAATAGTGATGCTGAGCGTAAAGAACAATACGGAAGCGTATTAGGTGAGCTATCTGAGCTAATTGCGCAATCACAAGAGCACAGTGAACGCGACCGCATGTTAGGTTATGTACATCGCTCACAAATGATCAGTACAGCACGACGTTTATACCGCTTAGCTTACGAAAAACAAAAGCCAAATAGCGAACGTGAATCTGGTTATCAAGAACGTGACTTACCTCGCATTAAAGCAGGGCTTGAGCGCATGACGCGCCGTTATGATAGCAAAGTAGACAAAGCTATTTTACTGCACTTTTTAGAGCTATATGCAGCACTTCCAAAAGAAGAGCGTTTTAGCGACGTTGATAACGTATTTAAAGTACAAAACGGTTTTGATAAAGCAACCCAAAGCGCGTTACTTGATAGCATGTATGAACAGTCAAGACTTGATAATGCCACTGTTCGCACTTCATTATTTGAGCAATCGTTTAGCCAGCTAAATCAAAGCCAAGACCCATTTGTGCAGTACGCTAAAGCAATCTTTAAAGTAATGAAAGCTGAGGAAGATAAATCAAAAGCACTTGCAGGTAAATTACAAGCAGCTCGCCCAGAGCTAATGAGCGCAATCATTGCGTTTAACAAAGCTAAAAACAAACCGGTATACGCCGATGCCAACAGCACACTCCGTGTAACCTATGGCACAGTAGGCGGCTACTCACCTCAAGATGGCTTGGTAGCAACACCTTTTACATCGCTTGAAGGGTTACTAGCTAAAAACACCGATGTTGATCCATTTAATGCACCTAAAAAGTTACAAGAGCAAATTAAAGCCAAGCTTTACGGTGATTACACGGGTGGTATGAATACAGTGCCTGTTAACTTTTTATCAAATGTAGACACTACCGGTGGTAACTCAGGTTCGCCAACACTTAACGGCAAAGCAGAGCTTGTAGGCTTACTGTTCGACGGTGTTTACGAAAGTATTATTGGTGATTGGGATTACAACCCAGAGCTTAATCGCTCAATCC
This sequence comes from Pseudoalteromonas sp. SWN166, assembly GCF_015864485.1. Classification (NCBI taxonomy): domain Bacteria; kingdom Pseudomonadati; phylum Pseudomonadota; class Gammaproteobacteria; order Alteromonadales; family Pseudoalteromonadaceae; genus Pseudoalteromonas; species Pseudoalteromonas sp. SWN166. Next base: position 59,431 of record NZ_JADYXB010000017.1, on the reverse strand, counting down.
ACGTAGATTCACGCTACATGCTGTGGGTAATGGATAAAGTAGATAATGCACAAAACTTATTAGACGAAATGACAATCGTAAAATAAGTAATTAGTGAGATAGAGAAGGGCGCTTACCGTAAAGGAAGCGCCTTTTTTATTGGGAGTTAACCGTTAATTGTTTTTCTTGTGTAGGCGGGAGTGTACCTCGCGCAATAAAGTAAAACTCCAAAGCGCGGCATAAAGCCCCGCCTACCAATATAACCCCAGCTTTGTAGGCGGGAATTTACCTCGCGCGCAATAAGGAAAAAACGCGGCATAAAGCCGCGCCTACAAATATGACACCAACCCCGTAGTCGCGAGTTTACCTCGCGCGCAGTAAGGTGAAAACGCGGCATAAAGCCGCGCCTATAAATATAACCCCAATCCCGTAGGCGTGAGTTTACATCGCGCGCAGTAAGGTGAAAAACCAAAAACATGGCATAAAGCCGCGCCTACAAATATAACACCAATCCCGTAGTCGCGAGTTTACCTCGCGCGCAATAAGACAAAAACGCGGCATAAAGCCGCGCCTACAAATATAACCCCAATCCCGTAATCGCGAGTTTACCTCGCGCGCAGTAAGGTGAAAACGCGGCATAAAGCCGCGCCTACAAATATAACACCAATCCCGTAGTCGCGAGTTTACCTCGCGCGCAATAAGACAAAAACGCGGCATAAAGCCGCGCCTACAAATATAACCCCAATCCCGTAATCGCGAGTTTACCTCGCGCGCAGTAAGGTGAAAACGCGGCATAAAGCCGCGCCTACAAATATAACCCCGGTCCCGTAGTCGCGAGTTTATCTCGTGCGCAATAAGGTGAAAACATGGCATAAAGCCGCGCCTACAAATATAACCCCAACCCCGTAGGCGTGAGTTTACCTCGCGCGCAATAAGACAAAAACGCGGCATAAAGCCGCGCCTACAAATATANGAGTTTACCTCGCGCGCAATAAGACAAAAACGCGGCATAAAGCCGCGCCTACAAATATAACCCCAATCCCGTAATCGCGAGTTTACCTCGCGCGCAGTAAGGTGAAAAACCAAAATTATTTAGATGGGTGTCATTCTAATTCTTTTCATTTAGATGGGTGTCATTCTAATTCTTTTCCTCAACACCCTTTAATATATTTCATGTGCATTTTATAGCCAAGAAGTGCTAGCTTAGTGGTAAATTAATTGAAGGAAATAATTATGAAATTAGAGTCATTAGCACTGCATCACGGTTACGAATCTGAAGCTACAACTAAATCTGCAGCCGTGCCTATTTACAATACATCATCGTACACATTTGATAACACGCAGCATGGCGCTGATTTATTCGATTTAAAAGTACCTGGGAATATTTACACCCGCATAATGAACCCAACCAATGCCGTACTTGAACAACGTATTGCTGCAATGGAAGGGGGCATTGGTGGGCTAGCCGTGGCCTCTGGGATGGCTGCTATTACGTATGCTATTCAATGTTTGTGTGAAGTCGGTACTAATATTGTAAGCACCAGCCAAGTATATGGTGGCACGTATAACTTATTTGCTCATACACTACCTAGGCAAGGTATTGAAGCACGCATGATTAAAGCCGATGACTTTACAGCATTCGAAAATGCCATTGACGACAACACCCGCGCGGTTTTTTGTGAATCTATTGGTAATCCGGCAGGCAATATTGTTGATATTGAACGCTTAGCACGTATTGCACACAGTAAAGGTGTGCCGCTTATTGTTGATAATACCGTGGCTACGCCGTATTTATGCCGCCCATTTGAGCTGGGCGCCGATATAGTGGTTCACTCACTTACAAAGTATATAAACGGGCACGGTACTGCTATTGGCGGCATGATTGTCGACTCAGGAAAATTTGATTGGAAAGCGAATGCTACACGTTTTGCAATGATGAACGAGCCCGATCCGTCGTATCACAATGTGGTTTATACCGAAGCCTTTGCTGAAGCTGCATTTATTGGTCGCTGCAGAGTAGTGCCACTTAGAAATACTGGCGCAGCGCTTGCCCCTAAAAACGCATCTGACATTTTAATCGGCCTTGAAACCTTAGGCTTAAGAATGGATCGCCACTGCGAAAATGCACAGCAGTTGGCTGAGTATTTAGAAAATCATCCAAAAGTGCTTTGGGTTAATTACGCAGGGCTTAAATCAAGCCCGTATAACGAAATGAGCAAAAAAATTACCAGTGGTAAAGCATCCGGTATTTTAAGCTTTGGTATTGCGGGTGGTTTAGAAGCAGGTACTCGTTTTATTGATGCGCTAAACATGATTTTACGCTTAGTTAATATTGGCGATGCCAAGTCGCTTGCGTGTCATCCTGCGTCAACCACACACCGCCAATTAAACGATGAAGAATTAGCAAATGCAGGCGTAAGCCGCGATTTAATTAGGTTGTCAGTCGGTATTGAAAACATTGTAGATATAATGGCAGATGTAAGCCAAGCGCTCGATAAAGCTTAAAATTACATTAATTAGAAATGCTTGTTCAGCTTTACTGTAAATACAGTATCGTTTGCTAAAAAGGTTTAGGTTTTCTAAACCTTTTTAGCCATTCATTTAGCAACAGTTTAAATACAGGCGGTAGGCTAAATATTTATTACTTTAACCCAAATAAAAAGGGCTAAAAGTAGTGGTTTTTCACAATAGTTGGTATGTTACAAGTAACATTTTATTTAATTGTGTGTGATGAAAAAAAACAAACGTTCTTCTCTTCAAGATATTGCCGATGCGGTTGGTGTAACCAAAATGACGGTGAGTCGTTATTTACGTAATCCCGAAAAAGTATCAGGGTCTACTCGCACTAAAATTAGTGCAGCTATTGATACGCTAGGCTACATTGCAAATAAAGCCCCTGATTTACTCTCTAATGCTAAAAGCTACTCTATTGGTGTACTCGTTCCATCGTTAACGAACCACGTATTTTCTCAAGTTATAAAAGGCATTGAAGATGTGACTGGACCTGCAGGGTATCAAACAATGTTGGCCCATTATGGTTACAACCCTGAAATTGAAGAAAAACGGGTTGAGTATTTATTGTCGTACCACGTTGATGGTTTAATTTTATCAGAAACCACACACACAGACAGAACGCTAAAAATGATTGAGATGTCAGGCGTACCTGTGATTGAAATAATGGATACTCATCACTCTCCTATGCAGCAAGCGGTTGGTTTTGATAACGTTAAAGCAGCTTTTGATATGACGACAGCGCTTTTAAATAAAGGCTATCGCAATATTGTTTATATAGGTGCAAGGCTCGATGTACGAACACGCCTAAAATTTCAAGGTTATTCAGATGCTATGTTAGCTAAAGGCTTTATGCCTAAAAGTGTGATGACTGATCAAGCTTCATCTTACAGTTTAGGCGCTGAACTTTTACAAAAAGCGCGTACTGACTACCCAAATACTGACTGTTTGTTTTGTACTAATGATGATTTAGCAATTGGGGCTATTTTTGAGTGCCAGCGAAACAATATTTTAGTGCCTAGCCAAATGGGGGTTGTGGGTTTTCATGGTCATGATATTGGCCAAGCAATGGTGCCTCAATTAGCAAGTGTTATCACCCCTCGTTATCAGATAGGTAATGTTGCGGGAAGAGAGCTGCTGAGCCGGATTAATTCCGATTTGGATACTAGCATGAATTATAAGCAAGTAATTGATACTGGTTATATAGTTCATCTAGGTGAAAGTGTTTAAATACTCTAATTATATGAGCCTAATTACCTGAGCCTAAATAACAAAAGGCTCAGGTGATTTTTATGTGTGCGTTGATAACTCTACAGACTATAATTTTACAAAAACAGAGAAATAATCATAGCGACAAGTGCGCCAACAGACCCAATAATGGTTTCCATTACCGTCCACGTTTTAAGAGTTTGCATTTCGCTCAAACCGAGATAGCGACTCGCTAACCAAAATCCTGAGTCGTTTACATGAGAGAGCACAATAGAGCCCCCACCAATAGCGATGGTAACAGCTGCAAGCTGCGCTCCATCAAGGCCTAAAGGCTGAAGCATTGGAATAATTAAGCCACACGCTGTAAGCATAGCTACTGTCGCAGAGCCTTGAATGACCCGCACAGCGGCTGATAATACAAAAGCGAGTATTACAATCGGTAAGCCTGAGCCAGCTAAGTAATTACCCAGTGCCGTACCTACTCCTGAATCAACTAATACTTGTTTAAATACCCCACCGGCACCAGTGACAAGAATAATAATTCCCGCAGGTTGTAAGGCACTACCACAAATTTCCATGATTCTAGCATTAGGGACACCGCGCCTTGCGCCGAGCAAATAAAATGCCATTAGGCAGGCAACTAAAATTGCAGTAAATGGATGACCTATAAAGGCTAACCAATTATATAAATCAGAGTCTTTTTCAACAAAGCGACTACCAATAGTATTTAAACTAATCATAATTAATGGTAAAGCAATCAAACCTAATGCTAATCCAAAACTAGGCGTCCCTTTACCAACTCTTTGGTTATCGTCGATTTGTTCGTGCTGTGGGAGTTCTACATGAATAGATTTAGAAATAATAGAGCCCCAAATTGGACCTCCTATAATCATTGCCGGTATGGCAGCAATAAGGCCAAATAAAATCATATAACCATAGTCAGCGCCTAATTGAGAGGCAACCAAAATCGGCCCTGGCGCAGGAATAAGAAACGCCTGACAAGACGCTATTCCAGCAAGTAGCCCAATACCAATTTTAACAACGCTGCCACCGCCTTTTCTTACCACAGCAAAAACAATACCGATTAAAAGTACAACGGCTACATCAAAAAACAGGGGGAGGGCACAAATAAAGCCCGTAAAGGTAAGCGCCCAATTAGCGTTTTTTTCTCCAAAACGGTGTAAAAGTGTGTGGGCAATACGATCCAGCGCGCCGGTTTCTTCCATTACTTTGCCAAACATGGCGCCTAAAGCGACCACCACCGCTACAAAGCCTAGCGTTCCAGCCATTCCCTTTTGAATTGTACCGGCAATTATTTCAGGGCTCATTCCTGAGAGTAATCCTGCAATCATAGAAACAAGGATTAAAGAGACGACAGCATGTAGTCGTACTTTCATTACTAAGAAAAGCAATAAAAATATGGAGCCTGCCGCTGTTAGTATTAAAGATAGATCTGACATTTTTCCCTACTTATATTCAGTGTGAATTATGATGTTTAGTGTGTGTTTAACTTCACTTTCGTATTTGTTACGGGTAACATGTTACCCGTAACTCAATATAATATATACATTGAAAATAATTAATTATTAAATTAAGGCGAGGGTAAATACATGAGTAACACAAATATAGGTCGTGTTTATATTGTAATGGGGGTTTCAAGCACAGGAAAGTCAAGTGTGGGTGATGCATTAGCAAAGCGCATTGGCGCTAAATTTATCGACGGAGACGACTTACATCCCAAGGCTAATATATTAAAAATGTCATCTGGGCAGCCTTTAAACGATGCTGATCGTGTGCCTTGGCTAGAAAGAATACGTGATGCTGCATTTAGCATTGAAAAGAAAAATGAAGTCGCGGTAATAGTCTGCTCTGCATTAAAAAAGAAATACCGAGAACAAATATGTGACGGAAATATAGGTATTACCTTTTTACATCTTTATGGTGATTTTGAGCTGGTTAAAAGCCGTATGCAGGACAGAAAAGGGCATTTTATGCCTGTTGATTTACTCAAAAGCCAATTTGAAGCGCTAGAAGTACCAAAAGAAGATGAGCCCAATGTTATAAATATAGATATTAATAACTCATTCGAGCTAGTAGTCGAAAGCTGTATTAGCGCAACTAAAATGAATAGCCACAACAAGTAAAAAGCTTTTAGTTAATCAGTTAACTGTTACTTTTAACATTTAGGGGCTTTATTTGTTATGAGTTAGCATCTGCTCGTGGTGTTTCTAAAATCGCTTTTTTTTCATCTTCAGATAATATTATCCAATCAAAAATTTCTTCGTTGGTACGCCCACACCCGGTGCAGTAACCGCTGCGCCTTTCGCATATTCCTAGGCAATCAGTTTTAAATTTAGATGGTTTTTTGTTTTGATTTAATTGGCGCATTATTAAAGCCCTAACGGTGGTGCAATTTCAAAGCGAGTATTGAACCCATTACCTTCTTGATTGGTAGAGAGTGTAATGACAGGGGTTTTAGTATCAAGTACAAAGGTGCTGTAAATTGAACTTGCTGTTTCTTTTTGGCTTTCAAACCAACCTGTTGTGGTTAAGCATTGGCGTAATTGCTTAGCCAGTTTTTGATGAGACTTTACGGTTTGCGTTTGTGTATTAACGGGTGTTTGGCATTGGTAGCTTGCTTGCTCTGACTTATTTAAAGTAATCGTACAGCTTGCTCCAACAATATGAGTATTAGTACGCCATTGATTAGTAAACTGGTTATTTACTTTATCTGTTTTGATTGAATTAAAACCAGACTCATAACCATTTATTAGGTTATTTATGGTGCTGCATTCATCGGGTGTTACTGTGGTTTTTACAGACTGATTCGTTGTAGTAGTGGCTGCTGTAGTTGTAGTCTGATTAGTTTTGCTGGTACAGCCCGCTAAAATAAACGCGACAAATAAAATAAATGCGACGAAGGAAGGAATAATATAGTTTTTCATAGTTCACAGTAACCGATTAATTGAGCCTCGCACTATACCATACATAATTTACTCAATTAAAAGCGAAAAACAAAAAGGCCCATAAAATATGAGCCTTTTGTAATTTTCTGTAACAGGTGCTATTTATGGCGACCTTGCAAGCATTTAACTACATCTTCAAGGGCTAAGCCTTGGCGTTGTAGCAATACGGTAAGGTGATAAATTAAATCAGCAGACTCGTTAGTTAGCTCATCGTTATCGTGTTTCATAGCGGCAAGGGCAACTTCTACGCCTTCTTCACCTACTTTTTGACAACTACGGCTTAAGTCTTTTGCAAATAATGAGGCTGTGTAGCTTTTTTCAGGGTCGTCGTTTTTACGCGCAACAATCACATCTTCTAATTGTGCTAAAAAGCTTAAACTTGGTTTTGCATCATCACCAAAACAACTTTGTGTGCCTAAGTGGCACGTTGGGCCTTCTGGGTTGGCAAGTACTAAAATTGAATCGTAGTCACAATCTGTATGCACAGATACTACGTTTAAGTAGTTTTCTGATGACTCGCCTTTAGTCCACAAACGCGATTTTGAACGCGAGTAAAACGTTACTTTATTACTCTCAAGCGTCACTTTTAATGCTTCGCTGTTCATAAAGCCTTGCATTAAAATAACACCCGAGCGGGCATCTTGAATAATAGCAGGGATCATTTCACTTTTAGCGAAATCGACTTGATCTTGGTTTTGTTGTGTTACTTGCATAATCTTGCTGCCACTTGGTTATCTGTTAAAAATTGTTTAAGTTCGCCAATGTTAATCACATTTTTATGAAAAACGCTGGCGGCTAATGCACCATCTACTTTGCTTTGTTTAAATACATCAACAAAATCTTGCATAGAGCCCGCACCGCCTGAGGCGATTAAAGGAATGTGACATAGCTCGCGAATTTTACTGAGTTGCTCGTTGTCGTAACCGTTACGAACGCCATCTTGGTTCATGCAGTTTAATACAATTTCGCCTGCACCTAAGTCCTGTACGCGTTTAACCCATTCTTGAGTTTTATAACGCGTACGGCTTGATGCATTAGGGTCGCCAGTTAATTGATAAACTAAATACTCGCCAGTAGTCTCGTCAAAAAAGCTGTCTATGCCGACTACTACACATTGCTTACCAAACTCATCGTGTAATTCTTTAATAAGTTCAGGGCGCGCAATAGCAGGGCTGTTAATGCTTATTTTGTCTGCACCGCGCTCAAGTACACGCGCTGCATCAGCAACAGATTTAATACCGCCAGCTACACAAAATGGAATATCAATATTGCGTGCAATACTCTCTACCCAATTTACATCAAGAAGGCGTTTTTCAACGCTTGCACTGATCTCGTAAAAAACCAGTTCATCGGCGCCAGCTTCGCTGTAGGCTTTAGCCATTGTTAAAATATCTCCAACAACTTCATGACCTTTAAACTTAACGCCTTTAACTACTTGGCCGTCTTTAACGTCTAAACATGGAATTATGCGTTTTGATAACATGCCAGTGCCTCCTCAACGCTAAATGCGCCATCAAGCAGTGACTTACCTAATATAACGCCGCCCACACCTAGCTCTTTAAGCTTTTTAATATCATCCAGTGAGCTTACGCCACCTGAGGCTTGCACTTTAATTGTGCTGTTGTGGCGAGTTAGGTCTTCGTAAAGCTCAAACGATGGGCCCGTCATGGTGCCATCTTTACTGATGTCCGTGCATAAGAAGTCGATAACGCCTAAGCTCACATAAAAATCAACCAGCTCAAGTAAACCAAATTCAGATTCACTTAACCAACCGTGCGTAGCAGGTGCCCAGCCAGTGGCTGTTTTATTTACATCAAGGGCAATAACAAAGTGCTCTGCGCCAAATTGTTCAATCCAGGCTTTTACTTGTTCGCGTTTTTCTACTGCCATTGAACCAATAACAACTTGGTTTGCGCCGGCTTTTAGCCAATCACTTACATCTTGCTCTGAGCGAATACCGCCGCCCACTTGGTACGGTACGTTAAGCGCTTTGGTTGCAGCTTGAATATGTTTCCACTGTTTTTTACTTGGATCGCGTGCACCTTCTAAATCAACAAGGTGCAGTTTTCCTGCGCCGCTGTCGGCGTATTCTTTTAAGCGCGCGCCAAGTTCGAAAGGGTAAAACTGTGCTGTATCGTATTTACCTTGGTACAAGCGCACAATTTGATTTTGTAATACGTCTAATGCTGGAATAATCACAAATAATCTCTTTTTTGTTAGTTAATAGGCAGCTTATAACTGCCAATCAACAAAATTTTGTAATAAACGTGCGCCAACTTTTGCGCTGCGCTCTGGGTGAAATTGCATGCCCGCGTAATTGTCTTTAGCAACAATGGCTGAAAAGGTTTGACCGTATTCGCCGCTAACTAGTGTGGCGTCGTTTACGGTGTGCGCAAAGCTGTGAACAAAATACACTTGCTCATCGAGCGTTAGCCCTTTAGTTAACGCATGCTCTTTGTTAACGCTTAAGTTATTCCAACCCATATGCGGCGACGTCAAATTACCTACATCAAGCGCTTTTACTTGCCCTGGTATTTTACCTAGGCACTGTACGTTACCTTCTTCGGTGCTTTCGCACAGTAACTGCATACCTAAACAAATACCCATAAGCGGGCGCTGGTATTCATTTATAGCTTGTTGCCAGCCGTTATCTACTAGGCGTTTCATAGCAACTGACGCATGACCTACACCTGGCAATATAGCGCGCTCAAAACCCGTTAATTGCTCTGGTGAAGTAATTACTGTTGGTGTTTGCCCTAAGCGTTCAAATGCAAAACGTACTGAATTTATATTGGCACAACCGGTATTAATTATGGCAATCATAAACATCCCTTAGAGCTGGCTGTTTGTTGGGTTGTGTCTTGTGCTACTGCCATGCGAAGTGCACGTGAAAACGCTTTAAATAAGCCTTCTACTTGGTGATGACAGTTACCGTCGCTTACCGATAAAATAAGGCTAATGGCGGCGTTATCACTTAAGCTTTTGAAAAAGTGCTCAACCATTTGCACGTCTAAGTCGCCTGCTTTTTCGCGGCTAAAGTTAGCGTTTAATACAAATGATGCACGACCCGATAAATCAATTTGTGCTTCGGCTTTACATTCATCCATAGGAAGAGCAAAACCATAGCGCGCAATTTGCGATTTAGTACCGAGGGCTTGTTTAAGTGCGACACCTAAGGCAATACCAATGTCTTCAACAAGGTGGTGCTCGTCTATGTGTAAATCGCCTTTGGCTTTAATGTTTAAACCAATGTTTGCGTGCGTGCGAATTTGATCAAGCATGTGATCAAAAAAGCCAAGTCCGGTGTCTATGCTGCCATTTTTAGTTTGATCTAAGTTTATGGCTACATCAATTTGGGTTTCTTTAGTGTTGCGTGTAACACGACCTTCGCGGTTTGCAGTGGTCAATTTAGTTACTATTGCACTCCAATCGCCGTCGTATAAAATACCTTCACAACATAAGTTTTGAGCAAGGCCAATATCAGTTTCGCGGTCGCCAATAACAAAAGAGCGTGCTAAATCTACTTTGCCTGAGCGCATAAGCTCGGTAAGTAAGCCTGTTTTAGGTTTACGGCAATCGCAGTTTTGCTCGTTAAAGTGAGGGCAAATTAATACTTCGTCAAAGTTAATACCTTGGCTTTGCATTATGTCCATCATTTTGTCTTGTGCAATATCAAAGTCAGCAGTAGGGAAGCTGTCTGTGCCTAAACCATCTTGGTTTGAAACCATCACTAAACGGTAACCTGCGGCTTGTAATTGTAATAACGCAGGAATAACGCCAGGTAAAAATGCTAGCTTTTCAAGGCTATCTACCTGTTTGTCGGTAATTGGCTCTTCAATGATAGTGCCGTCGCGGTCGATAAATAAATAGGGGTTACTCATGATACTTCGTTTCCTGCTAAAGATGCTGCGGTAGCTGGCGTTTGTAGGCCATCTAACCAAATTTTTACTTGTTCAAGTTCTTGTTCACTGCCAATTGAAATTCGTAGCCAGTCGTCTTCACCGTATAGCGTAAAAGCGCGCATAACCAAACCTTGCTCAAGTGCAATTTTAAAGTAGTTTTTATCGGCTAATTTTAAAGTAACAAAGTTACCTTCACCAGTGAGAATTTTTAATGCAGCAGGGGAGGCGTTTAGCCAATCCACTAATTTAGCTTTTAAGCTATTTAAAATAGTGACCTGGCGGCGCATTGATGTAATTGCATCGGGTGCAATTGCTTGCGCTGCAATACTTGCTACTACGCCCGATACCGGATACGGCGCGATGACTTTACGAATTGGCGTAAGTACACTTGCTTGTGCAAGGGTAAAGCCGGTTCTAAGTCCTGCTAGCGCAAAGGCTTTAGATAACGTACGCAGAACCACTACATTACTAAACTCATTAATAAGCTTAGTCGCGCTTTGCTCTGGGCAAAACTCTATATAGGCTTCATCAACAATTACTAGTGCTTTACCCGCAAGTGCTGTAGCAATCGCTTTTACTTTATCAAGTGGTGTTAGGCTGCCCGTTGGATTATTTGGGTTACAAATAAATACTAGTTTTGAGCTGCCAACAGCTGCGACTATTTCGTCAGCACTGCCACTTAATAATAATTCTTGGGTAAGCGCGTTAATACCAACGTTGTGTGTATCGGCGGTAACTTTGTACATACCGTAGGTTGGTAAAAATAGCGCAATACTATCTTTAGCTGGCTCACAGTATGTGCGCACTAAAAGCTCAATGCCTTCATCTGCGCCGCGCGTCATTAATACATTTCCGCTTTCAAGCTCTGTATAAGCGGCGTAACGGTCAATAACCAGTTGCGGTTGTGGATCAGGATAGCGATTTAAATCTTCAATACTCAGTTCAAGGTTTTTAGCATAAGGGCTTTCGTTAGCATTTAGCCACGTAGTACCGGTTAGCTTTTCACTTTTTGCAGAGCTGTATGCAGCAAGGGCTGCAATATTTTTAGGTAATAAGCTAGACGCTTGTGCGCTCTCATTGCTCATTTTTAATTGCCTCTAAACGAATTGAAACCGCATTAGCGTGGGCATCAAGGCCTTCTGCATCTGCAAGTGGTAAAATAGCTTTCGAAAGCTGCGTTAAACCACTTTTGGTAATTGTTTGCACTGTGTATGTACGAAAAAAATCAAGTAAGTTTAAGCTAGAATATGTTGCACTGTAACCATATGTTGGTAACACGTGGTTAGTACCTGATGCGTAATCGCCTGCAGATTCTGGCGTGTAGTCACCTACAAATACTGAGCCTGCATTTTTAACCTTATCTAGGTATGGTGTTGCATCGCCTAGTTGTAAAATTAAGTGCTCTGGCCCGTATTGCGCCGATACATCAAATGCTTGCTCAATTGAATCAACTAAAATAAGCGATGAATTAGCGAGCGCTTGCTCGGCTGTTTCTTTGCGACTCAAATTAGCCAACTGGCGTGTAAGTGCCTGCTGAGTTTGTTCTATTATACTTTCGCTGTTACATAATAAAATAACTTGCGAGTCTGCACCGTGCTCTGCTTGTGAGAGTAAATCGGCGGCTATAAATTCTGGGTTTGCACGTTCATCTGCAATAACAAGTACTTCAGACGGACCTGCTGGCATATCAATTGCCATACCTGGAATAGTTTGCGCAACGAGCTGTTTAGCCATTGTTACAAAGCTATTACCTGGGCCAAATATTTTGTTCACTTTAGGAACCGATTCGGTGCCATAAGCCATTGCTGCAATTGCGCCTGCGCCACCACTTTCTATTAAAGTAGTAATGCCACATAACTTAGCTGCATATAAAATAGCAGGGTTAATCGCTTTATCACCTTGTACCGGTGTAGCAAGTACAACAGTTTTTGCGCCGCTTAACTGCGCTAATACACCTTGCATAATAACTGACGATGGCAGTGGAGCACTGCCACCGGGTACATAAATACCGACTGCTTCGATGGCTTGATATTTCAGTTCACATACAACGCCTGGTTGGGTCGATAATTTAATATCTTTTGGCAATTGCGCTTCGTGAAAACGTTTAACGTTTGCATAAGCGGTATCAATTGCGTATTTAAGCTCTGCACTTAGTGCTTGCTCTGATGCGTTAATTTCATCAAGCGGAACACATAAGCGAGGGTTAGATCTATTATCAAACTCTTTAGCCATGCTAAGTAAGGCTTCATCGCCTTGCTCTTTTACGTTAGCTAAAATAGTTTTGCATATAGCTTCAACCTTGGCGCTGGCAGAAACTGCAGGGCGCATTAGCGCCGCTGCTTGTACTTGTGAAGATTCCTCATTCCAACGAAGCATGGCACTTACTCCATCATTTTTTCAATTGGCATAACTAAAATAGAGTTAGCGCCTAGGGCTTTTAATTGCTCCATTGTTTCCCAAAATAATGTTTCGCTGCTTACCATGTGAAGTGCTACGTATTCATCGTTACCAGCAAGGGCAAGTAGAGTAGGTTGACCAGAACCAGGTAAAATTTCACAAATTTCATCAAGTTTGTTTTTTGGTGCGTGTAGCATGATGTATTTGCTTTCTTTAGCTTGTCTAACACCACGTAGGCGCGGCATAAGCTTATTGATTAGTGCTAGTTTGTCTGCATCTTGAAGATCTTTATTTTGAATTAAACACGCGTTTGATTCTAAAATTGTTTCGCCTTGAATTAAGCCGTTAGCTTCAAGTGTTGCGCCAGTAGATACTAAATCACAAATTGCATCAGATAAACCCGCACGCGGTGCTACTTCAACAGAACCCGTAAGCATTACTGTACTTGCGTTAATGCCTTCGCGCTTTAACCACTGAGTTAAAATTTCTGGGTAGGTAGTCGCAATACGTTTGCCTTCAAACCAGCTCTTATCGCGAGCGCCAAGCTCTTGTGGCCATGCAAGTGCAAGACGACAGTAACCAAAGTCTAGTTTTGAAAGTTTGGTTACTTCACTTGGAACACCTTGTCGTTCACGTTCTGCTTGAACTTCTACTAGTACGTTTTCGCCAACTATGCCTAAGTCACATACACCGTCCATTACTAAACCCGGAATATCGTCATCGCGCACACGTAGTACGTCAATTGGCATATTAGTTGAATGTGCAATTAAGCGTTGTTCACGAAGGTTAAGTTTAACACCTAACTGTTTTAGCAGATCTTGACAATCTTTAGATAGGCGGCCACCTTTTTGGATGGCGATACGTAGACGATTACTGTTGTTCATTATTCATTTTCCTTTAATTTAAAAACTAAAAACCCCGAGGGGAACCTCAGGGCGAAAATGAATCAATGTTATTTGAATCGCCAGAGGTTCCTTTTAGGAATAACCTCTCAGCGAAAGACCTGACAGGTTATTCCGGTGAATGGTGGTGATGATGTACTGTTGTCAGGTTTAAGCGCATTTTTTATCCTATGTAACTGCCCGTTGTTTTGTTAACGTGCAGTTGTTATCTGTTTAAATAAATTTCGCATTCATAAAAACATAAACAGCTATATTATGGCAAGTTTTTTTTAGCTTAATTAAAGCATATGTTATAACTGTCGATAATATTAAGATAATAAGCGCAATTTTAGCGAATAATTGTTTGTTTATTATTCAAATTAAGCATTTTGACAATCAAACAGTTAAAATAAGGAAGTACGTATGGATATTATGATTCCTTATTTAGGAAGAATAACTAGGCTAGAAGTTGAATCAAAAAGTGCTTTTCATATTGCGGGTGTGCAAAGTGGCGCTGCGGCTGAAAAAGTTGAACTAGAGAATAAAAAAAGGCGTGAGTTACAAAAAAAGAAAAAGCTCAATATGCTTGATGATCAAAATAATAAAAAAAAGTCTAACTTAGATGATGACGAAAACCCCCATTTAGATACATGGGCTTGATAATACCAACTTTACTAAATACATAAGCAATCAACTTAAAAAGGCCCTTGCGGGCCTTTTTACTATGTATTTTGCTTATGCCAATTAGCTTAAATACTTAAGCAGATTGGCATTACTCTTGGCTTTTACTTTTGAATATATAAAAGCTAAATATAGCGAATACACAAACTTGAGCCGCAATACCTTGCCATGTCGATTTTATACCAAGCCATGCAATATCAAAGCTCATTGGTAGTGACGCAATACCTATTATATCGGCCTCTTGTAGTGCAATAACGGCTTTGCCCATAAGCACAAATGAGAGTGCAAATAATAGGTAAGTGGTAATTGCAAAAAACTTAGCAACCGGTAATTTAATTGAGTATTTAATTAATACCCACGTAATAATAGCCAGTATTGCTACACCGATGGCAAAACCCGATGCAATAGATGAATATTGAGCCGGCGAGCTTTGTGTTAATAATGACTGGTAAAATAGTACGGTTTCGAATACTTCACGGTATACGGCAATAAAAGAAAGCCCTGCTAACCCCCATAATGTACCCGACTCAAGACGCTTATCTATATTGTCTTTTATGTATTTTTGCCATTGTTGCGCACTGGTTTTACTGTGCATCCATACGCCAACATACAGTAAAATAACAGCGGCAAATAATGCACCTGCACCTTCCATAACTTCGCGACTTGCACCACTTATTTCTATTAATGTTTGCGCAGCAGCCCATGTTAAGCCACCTGCAATAAGTGCGGTTATCCAGCCAACATGTACATATTTAAGCGCATCTTGACGTTTAGTTTTAATAAGTACGGTCATAAGGGCAATAATAACGAGGAGTGCTTCTAAGCCTTCGCGTAGCAATATAACTAAACTTGCTGAGAGGAGTGCACCATCAGTTAGTTTGGTTTCGTTTAGCATGCTATCTGCTTTCGCGAGTTGAGCTAGCGCCGCACTTACTTTTTCGCCAACGATGGCAGTATCTTTCTCGTTTTTGAAGGTTTGACGCAGGTTCATCAGTTGTACTTCGATGTTTTTACGCAAAGCTTCGTCGTAAGCATTTAAGTTATTTTCAACAAGTTCAAAGCCATCTAAGTATGCGCTAATTGCTAAGTCACTCGCTTGAGAGTAATTACCTTTAGCATGCGCGGCTTGCGCTGCAAGTAACTGCGTTCGAGTAACCGTTATCGGATTTTTTTTACCGGTAAATAATTGCTCTGGATTACCACGTAACCATTTAACGTAGTGTGCTTGCGCTTCACTTTGACCTGCCGATAATTGTGCAGGGTTTAGGTTTACAATTTGCGAAGCGGTAACATTTTGATCTACATTTTGCGGTTTTTTAACGTCTTTAAATGCCAAGCTACCTACATAAAAAGCTAAAGACCAACGTTGTTGTTCGTTAAATTGAGTAAACGCAACCATTGGCGTGTCGTTAATACCGTTACTTACAGCGTCAAACAAACCCATTAATGAGCGGTTAGTTGCGCGTTCTTCATCGGTAAAGTTGGTAGGCTCTGGTGATAAGTTTTTTGCAAGCGGGCCGTCGCCTTGACCACTTGGGCCGTGACACATTGAACAGTTAGCAGCAAAAAGCGCTTTGGTTTGCTCAACAGGTAGTAGTGACGTAGGTAACGATAGCTGCGGCATAAAGACAAGAAGTGACTCACGAAGCGCAGAGCTTGCTGCGCGTACATCGGCAACGCTTGCTTTATTGGCAATCGCTGAATGCAAGGCTTTAGCTTGTACCTTTACTGTGTCGAACTCATTTGTTTGGCTTGATAGCTGTCCAGCTTGCTCAATAATAACGTGCGCAAATTCAGTCATTTCTTGATATTCGTCGGGGTCGAGTATTTCACCATTCCCAACAGCTGCTACGTAATCAACACCTACGTACTCTGCAAGCTGTGCAATTTGCTTTATTTTTATTTGTTGATCGGGTGAGGCAGAAACGCTAAAGCTTGCCGTCATCATGATCAAAAGTGCAAAAATGAAATTAAGCTGACGCTTGCTTACAGACACAAAGTTAATAAACATGTGAGAATTATTTATGGACATTGAAAAGCCCTGCAGAGGAAAAGCCAAAATTATAATTGTTTTCATTTGCATTTCAAGCAGATTAATTTAAACAAAGCAGATAAATAAAAAGGATAACAATTTATATAACTTTAAAGTGTTTTTGTAACACGAGAGTAACAGTAACCAAGTGATTTTTATAATAACTTGGTTACTGAATGTGTTGCGGACAAAGTATTTATTACTTGGCTTGCTCAGCTGACTTAATGCTGCTTTGAATAAGCGGCGAAATAGTTAAGCCTTGTACAATAATAGAAAATATAACCACAACGTAAGTAACAATAACAATTAAGTTATGTAAGTCAGAGTCGCCTACAAAAACTTGCTCGCGTGGTATAGCTGCCGCCATTGCCAGAGCAAGGCCACCACGTAGTCCACCCCAGGTCAAAATTTTAACACTGTGTTTATCGTAAGTCCTAAAGCGTTTAAAAATTACAAATGGTGCGCCTACACTTATAAAGCGTGCAAGTAATACCGCAGGTACCATTAATAAGCCTAAACCTATTTCGCCAATAGTGATTGGCATAGTAACTATCAACATACCTATTATTAAAAACAGTAGGGCATTTAAAAAGCTGTCGGTTGCATGCCAAAAGTCTTTTACGTAGCGTGTATCTTCAGGGCCTGTGCGCTCAGTTGCTTTAGTGCGGGTGATATTACCCATTAATATGCCGCTCGTTACCATAGCAAGTGCGCCAGATATTTCCCAAATATTTGCAGCAGCAAAACCTGCTGTAGGAATCGTTAAGGTAATTAATAAGCGAATATTTACATCGCGGCTATTAATAATTAAAAAGTGGCCAACTAATGCAATGACTAAACCAAACGCAATACCCCCTATGGCATCAACAAAGAATAGCTCTGCTATGTCGCCAAATTGTGCATCGGTACCATAAAAAGCAACTGAGAATATAGTGGTAAATATAACTAAACCGATACCATCGTTAAATAGCGACTCACCTTCTACTTGAACTGAAATACCTTCTGGTGCTCTCATTTGTTTAATAATAGCAAGTACAGCGATAGGGTCGGTTGGGCTAATAAGCGCACCAAACAATAAACAGTAAATAAAAGGAACATCAAAACCAAAAACGGGGAATAAATAAAAGCTTAAATAGCCCACTATAAATGTGGAAGCAATGGTTGAAAATAATACCAGAGCAGTAATTTCCCATCGCTGCTTACGCAGGGCTAGTAGGTTTATTTCAAGCGCACCCGCATAAAGTAAAAACCCCAACATACCTTTGAGTAGTAACTCGTTAAAGTTAATACTGGAAACAATTTGGGTCATTGCTAATGCATTTTGATCGCCTAATAATTTAACTGCAATGATCAGCAATAAAGAAATAACCACAGAGCCCGTTGTAATGGCAATAGTAGTTTGCATTTTGAGGATGTACTGGTTTGCAAAGGCTATAAATATTGCAATTGCAGAGAGAAAACAAATGAGGTACCAAGCATTCATTGATTAACCTTAACTATTTTTTAAACGACACACAAAAAGGAGGATTATAAACCCGCGTATGGTACTCCTGTAATATTTGAGAGTCACAGTATTTATACCTTTATATCGCTTTTAATAAGGATTATTTTTAGTAAGAGTTAATAACAAATTAGACTTTGTAAATATTGTCATCAATAAATTAAATGTACGTTATAAATACAGAGTGTATTGTAAAATCGAATAATGAATCACTCCCTAAGCTCGGATAATAAA
Source organism: Pseudoalteromonas sp. SWN166 (assembly GCF_015864485.1). Taxonomy (NCBI): domain Bacteria; kingdom Pseudomonadati; phylum Pseudomonadota; class Gammaproteobacteria; order Alteromonadales; family Pseudoalteromonadaceae; genus Pseudoalteromonas; species Pseudoalteromonas sp. SWN166. Next base: position 41,138 of record NZ_JADYXB010000017.1, on the reverse strand, counting down.
ACGCGCGTTAACCCATAAAATAAAAGTGCGTTTTGTAATTACTTGCCCTAAATGCTTTGCTTACGTAAAATCCCGCTATTATTTATTTTAAAGTGATTGGTATTATCAAACAGCTGTTTAGTGCAACCGGACCTTTGGCGTTATCGTTAGATGGATATACGCCTCGTCAACCACAAATTGATATGGCTGTAGCCGTTGCTGATGCATTAAAAAACAGTTCGCAATTAGTTGTTGAAGCAGGCACGGGTACTGGTAAAACATTTGCCTATTTAGCGCCTGCACTCAAATCAAAAGGCCGAACGATAATATCGACTGGCTCTAAAGCCTTACAAGAACAGTTATACCACCGCGATTTACCGCAACTAGTTAAAGCGCTTAGTGCTTCTAAAAAAACAGCCTTATTAAAAGGGCGTGCTAATTACTTATGTACGTATCGACTAAACCAGCATGTTGCGCATGTACCTACTGACGACTCTGATGTAATGCACCAACTAGCCATGGTGGCTAAGTTTGCCAGTGAAACGCAGTCGGGCGATTTAGCCGATTGTATTGGTATAGAAGATGATGCCAAAGTGCTGCCTTATGTAAATTCAACAGCCGATAACTGCTTAGGCAAAGAATGCCCAGATTTTCAAAGCTGCTATATACGCAAAGCACGTTTAACAGCAGCAGATGCTGATGTGGTTGTTATTAACCACCATTTGTTTTTTGCCGACATGGCCGTAAAAGAAAGTGGCTTTGCTGAGCTTATGCCAAAAGCCGATGCGTATATATTTGATGAAGCCCACCAGTTAAGTGAAATTGCCAGTGATTATTTTGGTGAGAGTATTAGCACTAAAAAGCTGGTGGATTTAATTAATGATTTACGTGCTATTTATCGAGCCGAAATTCCCGATATGCTGCAGCTAGGTAAAAGCTTAAATAAGCTTGAAACAAGCGTTGCTGATTTACGATTACAGTTTGGTGTTGATGGCAGTAGGGGGGATTGGCGAGAAAAGCTAAGCGATAAACAAATATGTGCGGCACTTCATCGCGTCATTAGTGATTTAGATTTTGTTTATCAAGTTCTTAAACTTTGCCTAGATAGAAGCGATAAAATAGAGCACCCGTTTGAGCGTGCTCTTGCATTTAAAGGGCAGTTAGAACGCGTTTTTGATACTGCTCAAACCGGTTTTAGTTACTGGTATGAAACAACGCGCCGTTATTTAACAATAAATATAACGCCATTAAATGTTTCAGCTAAGTTTGCTCAAATGATGCAAGACACGGGCGCAGGCTTTGTATTTACATCAGCAACACTTTCGGTCGACAACAAACTAGAGCACTTTAATGCAAGCCTCGGTTTAAAACCAAAGCAAAGTATGATGGTAGATAGCCCGTTTGATTACCCTAATCAGGCGCTGCTGTGTTTGCCGCGTTACTTACCCGAATCGCACGCTGATAATATGCCGCATGCGATTGTAAAACTCACACTTGAGCTTATAAAGTCAGCGCAAGGGCGTTGTTTTGTCCTATTTACGAGCTATCGAATGATGCACTTAGTTGCCGAAGGGCTCACCACACAAATAGACTACCCAGTTTATATGCAGGGGCAAATGTCTAAGCGTATTATTTTAGAGAAATTTACGCGCCATGGAAATGCGGTATTACTCGGTACGGCTTCTTTTTGGGAAGGCGTTGATGTACGCGGCAGTACGTTAAGCTGTGTTATTATAGACAAATTGCCATTTGCAGCTCCTGACGATCCATTACTACAAGCTAAAATGCAAGATTGCCAAATGCAGGGTAAAGACCCTTTTTCACACATACAATTACCGCAGGCTGTTATTGCGCTAAAACAAGGTGTAGGGCGTTTAATTCGAGATAGTAAAGACAAAGGCGTACTTGTAATATGCGATAATCGCTTAGTTACACGCCAATATGGCCAAGTATTTTTAAAAAGCTTACCGCCGATGCGCCGCACGCGAAGCTTAGAAGATGCCAATACATTTTTAAAACAAATTAATTAGAGTAATAAAATGATCAAAAGTAATATTCTTGCCCTTGATGCTTCAACAGAAGCACTTTCAATTGTTTTACATTTTCAGGGCCAAACATTTCATCATTTTGAAGAATGTCCGCAGCAACATAGCCAAAAAATACTTCCACTTGTGGATGAGCTATTAACTAAAGCAAACTGTAAATTAAAAGACTTAGATGTCATTGGTTTTGGGCAAGGCCCTGGCAGTTTTACTGGTGTACGTATTAGTGTAGCGATAGCGCAAGGTTTAGCGTATTCAACTAACTTGCCGCTTGTAGGTGTATCTACTTTGGCTATTATGGCGCAACAAGCGTTTGAACAAAACGGCAGCCTGAGTGTTTACCCAAGTATAGATGCGCGTATGGGTGAGATATACTTTGCACATTACCAAGCTCAAAATAATCTAATGCTTTTAGTTAACCAAGAATGCGTTATAAAACCTGATTTACTAAACAATGATTATATAGCGACTACTGAGCCATCTGTAGCGGTGGGTACGGGCTTTAAAACCTATCCTGATGCGCTTAATGACTTTGAAAACGTGACAATTAATACTGATATTACATTGCCTGATGCGCGTTATATGTTAGCGCATGTTGAAGCCGCGTTTTTAGCGGGTGATGTTGTAAAAGCGAGTGACGCTCAACCTAAATATGTGCGCGATACGGTAACGTGGAAAAAGCTACCAGGTCGTGAGTAATTATATCTTGAATTCAAGTATTATTTGCAAATTGGTTGTTTTTAAATCATAATTTTATGCATTATTAAGGTTGGAGACGCGTAATGACGCTGCCTATTGGTTCAGGTTTTTTTACCGGAGATATTCCGGGTAGGGTTAGCTCTACCAAAGTTGTTACTAATAAACCACAGAGTTTATTAGACCAGCCGGCTGCTCAAAAAACGAATACCGATTATGTAAAAAGCAGTGTTGAGGGCGTCGAACTGGCTAATCAACTGTTTAAAAGCAGTGCTAAAAGCAATGAATACAGCCAAACAATTTACGACCAACCGACTGCTCAAGTAAGCAAAGCGATTTCTACTTATACTGAATTTGCTAATTTAGAACGCAGGGCAGAAGTACAAAATTTAATAGGCGTTGATATATACGCTTAAAGCTCATTCAAACGTTTTAGATAAATACAGCTATAAAATTTAATAAAAAGCCCGGACATGCGTTCGGGCTTTTTGTGTTCAAAACGAAGCAAAGATTACTGTTCAATAAAGCCGATTAGCTTATCTGCAATATCAGTATTATTTTGTGAACCAATAAATTGATCACTGCCTTTGCCATAAGCAAATACTTGAACGTCTACAGCGGTGTGTCCGCCGGTTGTCCAGCCAGTAAAGCTCGCATCACTAATAATACTTTTAACAGCTAAATTAAGCGCTTTTTCGCCCATTTTTTTAGCTTGCTCAAGTTTGATTTGGTTTTCAGTTGTAAATTCAATATTGGTGTTAGCAGTCCATACTGGTTTTAAGTCTTTAGACTCCATAAGTTTGTCTGTTAACTTACTAGCCGTTGCCTTAACACCTTTAATTACGTCTGTTTCCCATTTAAATTGGCCGTGCGAACCAATAGTTAGGCCGCCCGTTGAGTGATCGGCTGTAACAACAAGTATCGTGTCTTTGTTTTTATCAACGTATGCTTTTGCTTTTTCGATTGATTTAGCAAAGTCGTCCATTTCAGCCATCGCACAGGCTATATCGTTAGAGTGACCACACCAATCAATTTGGCTGCCCTCAATCATTACAAAAAAGCCTTCTTCGTTTTGGTTATCTAGTAAACCAAGTGCTTTAGATGTTAACTGAGTCAGGCGAGTTGGGTTTATATCAAGTGCAAATGGCAGGCCTTTGCTTGCATACAAACCTATGGCAGGTATTTGTGTAATTTGGCCCAGATTATTAATATCGTCGCCATATTGGTAACCTGCTGCTTTAAATTCTTCAACTAAATTACGGTCATCTCGAATAAAATATTTAGTACCGCCACCAAGCATTAAATCAACGGGTAATTTACCAGCAATCTTATTATCAATATAATCGTTGGCAATATCATCGTAGTTGTAACGAGATTCATTGTGAGCTGTAAAACTCGCTGGTGTTGCATGGTTTATTTGTGACGTTACAACAAGCGCTGTTGTCATACCGCGCTCTTTTGCTATTTCGAGCATGGTTTTAACTGGCTTTTTATCTGTATCTACAGCAACCGCGCCATTATAACTTTTATGACCGCTACTAAGCGCTGTAGCACCTGCTGCACTGTCAGTTACATAAGTATGGTCGTCAGGGTAGGTATGCGCCATGCCTTTTAAAATAGTGTCAAAAACCGTGCCTTCGACTTCTTTTGTTGCAGGGTCATCTTTAAAATAGCGATAAGCCGTGGTGTAAGCCGGACCCATACCGTCACCAATCATATAAATTACATTTTTAGGTGCTGATTCTGCGTAAGCACCAGAAGCGGTGCATAAAAGTGCCAATAAGCTGATCTGTTTTTTCATGGTTGTACCTTATGAGTGTACCTTATTTAATAGCCGCTGATATTGTATACAGATAGGATGATAAATAAATGAATATCTGAGATATTTATAATTTATACTTTGATTTTATATACATAGAATTGTAGTTAACGCTGTTAGTTCTATTTATTTAAATTATACTAGTTATAAGCTATCTATATATGGTGCTCTCACCTTTTATTTGTTTAAAAGGTACTCAATATTAATATGTTAAAAAACCTTTGCTTATCAAACTATTTCTAAACCATTGAAAATATTGAGTTTGTTTTTCTTCTCAGTGCTATATTTGATACCAAGACGATAATTAAATCGTGAATTTCGCACCATTTCCTAAGTTAGTGGTCTGACAACTTGTATGCTATAAATAATGATGCTCTAAATTAATAAAGGACTTACCATGCAGCCGTTTAATATTGAAACCAATAATTTAAATATTCATGGCTTAAAAGTAGGTTCAGGGAACGAAATAGTAATAGCGCTACATGGGTGGTTAGACAACTGCCATAGCTTTATGCCAATGTTAAACAACGTTAACCCAAAGCACACTTGGTACTGCATTGACTTTGTTGGGCACGGTTTATCGAGTTGGCGAAGTGATGACGCACACTATTATTTTATTGATTATATTGATGATGTGTACCAACTTATAAATGCGCTTGGTGTTAAAAAAGTACATTTAGTGGGTCATTCAATGGGGGCTATGGTTGCAGGACTTTTGGCTAGTTGTTTTGGCGATTATGTTAAGTCTGTTACCTTTATAGAGGGTATTGGTTGTGTTACAACGCCAAGTGAAGGTGTATGCGAACAGCTAAAAAGTGCGGTATTAAATAGAGCGCGTTTAAAAAATAAAAAGTCGAGAACTTATAAATCGAAAGAACTTATTTATGAAGCACGTGCTCAAACAACCGATTTAAATAGTGAGCTTATTACGCTCTTAATGCAGCGAAATATAAAACAGACTTCAGATGGTTTTACGTTAACAACAGATCCAAAGCTTAAAAATCACTCAGGTTTTAGGTTTGATGAAGCGCAATGTATTGGTGCAATAAAAGATTTAGCTGCACCATGTCAATTAATTTTAGGTAACGAAGGTTATTCGTTTGTAAAACAAAATTTGGCAAAGTATATTAGTTATTACAATAACTTGAAGGTAATTGAAGTAGAGGGTGGGCATCATTGCCATATGCAAAGTAGTGAGTTATGTTTTGAGCATATTCAAGACTTTATGCTGCAAAATGGTGCATGTTAATTGTAAGTTTACGTGAAATGTGGGATTATTCCTGCATTAGAGTATTTGCTCAATTGTTAAAGCGCCTTACTTAGATTAAGGTTAATAAAAATATAATTATAAACAGGGGCTAAGAGTGGAAAAAATCTGGCTTAAGCGCTACCCAGAGGGTATGCCTGAAACAATCGATCCTGAGCATTACAACTCGTTACTCGAAGTGTTCGAAAAAAGTTTTTCTGATTACAAAGATCTACCTGCATTTACTAATATGGGTAAAACGTTATCGTATGACGAAATTGACACCGCAACCAAAAAAGTTGCGTCCTATATTCAAAATGATTTGGGTCTTAAAAAAGGTGACAAAGTTGCCGTAATGATGCCTAACTTACTGCAAACACCAGTCACAATTTTAGGTGTTTTGCGTGCAGGTTGTGTGGTTGTAAATGTTAACCCACTTTATACTGTGCGCGAATTAGAGCATCAGTTAAAAGATTCCGACACTACCGCTATTTTCATTCTAGCAAACTTTGCTGACACGCTCGAAAAGTCACTTGCTCATACCGATGTTAAACACATTGTAGTAACGCAAGTAGGCGATATGGTTGGCGGGCTTAAAAAGCATATAGTTAACTTTGTTGTGAAGCACATTAAAAAAATGGTGCCAAAATTCAACTTACCGAACACAATTAACTTTTCAGACGTTTTAGCTGCGGATGAAGCTAAATACACGCGTCCTGAAATGAGCTTGTCTGATCTTGCTTTTTTACAGTACACCGGTGGCACAACAGGTGTATCTAAAGGTGCAATGCTTAGCCACGGTAATATGGTCGGTAACCTTGAGCAAGTTTCAGGTTGTTTAGATAAAGTGTTAAATCGTGGTACAGAAGTCGTTATTACTGCTTTACCGCTTTATCATATCTTTGCTTTAACAGCTAATTGCTTAACGTTTATGAAATACGGTGGCTTAAACGTACTTATTACTAATCCACGTGATATGCCTGGGTTTGTTAAAGAGCTTGGCCAACATAACTTCACCGCTATTACTGGCGTAAACACACTATTTAATGGTTTATTAAATACTCCAGGTTTTGCTGATCTAGATTTTAGCCACTTAAAAATGTCGTTAGGCGGTGGTATGGCGGTTCAACGTCCTGTTGCCGAAAAATGGCAAAAAGTGACTGGTTCAAAACTAATGGAAGGCTACGGACTTACTGAATGTGCTCCTTTAGTTACTATTAGTCCTTTTGATTTAAAAGCATACAATGGCTCTATTGGTTTACCTGCGCCTAATACCGATATTAAGTTAATGCTTGATAATGGTGAAGAAGCCGCAAAAGGCGAGCCAGGTGAGCTTTGGGTTAAAGGCCCGCAAGTAATGGTTGGTTATTACAAACGACCAGATGCAACCGCTGAATGTTTAAAAGACGGCTGGTTTGCTACAGGTGATATTGCGACTTATGATGATGAAGGTTTCTTCTTTATTGTAGATCGTAAAAAAGACATGATCATTGTATCTGGCTTTAATGTTTTTCCTAATGAGATTGAAGAAGTAGTGGCTATGCACGAAGGTGTACTAGAAGTAGCCGCTATTGGTATTCCTCATGATGTAAGTGGTGAACAAGTTAAAGTTTTTGTTGTGAAAAAAGACCCTTCTTTAACTGAAAAAGATATAATAAGTCACTGTCGTGAAAATTTAACTAATTACAAGGTCCCCAAACTGGTAGAGTTTAGGGATGAGTTACCTAAAACTAACGTAGGTAAGATACTCCGAAGAGCCTTGAAAGATTAGCAACCTATAAAAAAGCCGACATATGTCGGCTTTTTTATTGTAGGAGATTAAGTGCAATACCAATTGATCGAAACCCAAAATCAACTGAACACTTTTGTTGAACAAATAAAAAACAAACCTATTTTAGCTATCGATACTGAGTTTATGCGTCGTCGTACTTTGTATCCTGAAGTTGCACTTATCCAAGTTTTTGATGGTGAACACTTAGCACTTATAGATCCATTAGCTGAGCTTTCACTATTTGATTTTTGGGAAATACTAAAAGATCCCGCAGTTTTAAAAGTACTGCATTCTCCTTCAGAAGATATTGAAGTTTTTCAAAAGTACGCAGGCTTTGTTCCAGCCCCGTTATTTGATACACAATTTGCATTACAATTACTTGGTGAAGGCAACTGTATGGGTTTTGCCCTTATGGTAAAAGAGCTGCAAGGTATTGAAATAGATAAAAGTGAGTCACGTACTAATTGGCTACAACGCCCGTTAACTAAAAAACAACTAGATTACGCTGCCGCTGATACATTTCATTTATTACCATGTTTTGAGCTGATTATCGATCGCATTAATGCCGCTGGCTTTTTTGATATTGTAATAAACGAGAGTGAGCTGATTGCTAAAAAACGTGCATTTCAGACCCCAGACGAGCTTTTATATAAAGATATTAAAAATGCATGGCAACTTAAACCGCACGAATTAGCGGTGTTAAAAGAGCTTGCTGTATGGCGAAGAAACAAAGCCATTAAGAAAAATTTGGCACTTAATTTCGTGTTAAAAGAACATAACATGACTGAAATTGCTAAGCGCGGCCCTTCAAGTTTAAACGCTCTTAGGCAAATTCCAGGTGTTGAGGCTATTGAAGTTAATCGCTCTGGTGTAGATATAATAAAGTGTATTGAAGTTGCTAAAGAAGTCCCAGATGCTGAGCATCCAGATGTGCTTAAGCGCTTAATTGATTTTCCTACCTATAAAAAAGTAGCGAAAGATATAAAACAAAAAATCACTAAAGTAGCTAAAGAGCACAATATACCAGAAGACGTTATGGCCTCTAAAAAGCAAATCAATCAATTGATTAGTTGGAATTGGAAGTTAACGCCTGATCAAAAACAGAGTCATATAAAGCCTGACTTACTGAGCTCTTGGCGATATACCTACGTTAAAGATGCTTTAAAAGAGTGGGATACTTAACGCTAAATATATACCTTTAACTGTGTGATAAGGGTCTTTTGATTCATATTACATGGTTAAAAAGTTTTAGTTGAGCGTAGATATTCATAGTAATTATTAAAAAGTAAACACAAATAAAGAGGGCGCTAATAAAGCGCCCTTTCTTCGATTACTTCTTTTCTTCATCAGGTAGTGTAACGTTTAGCTCAAGTACGGCTAAATCGTCTTCGTTCTGATCGAACTGAACCTGAACTGCATCGCTACTTACGTTCACGTATTTACGGATCACATCTAAAATATCTTGTTTTAATTGTGGTAAGTAATCCGGCGTTCCTCGTTGAGAACGCTCGTGCGCGACAATGATCTGCAATCGCTCTTTTGCTAATGACGCACTGTTTTTCTTTTCTGAGCGGAAGTAGTCAAGTAAAGACACGTTAACCTCCAAAAATCCGTTTAAATAAGCCTTTTTTCTCAACGTCTAAGAAGCGAAAATCGACAGTTTCACCTAGTAGGCGATTAATTGCGTCAGAGTAAGCTTGGCCTGCATCAGATTCTGTATCTAATATAACAGGTTGGCCTGAGTTTGAAGCACTTAACACCGCTTGCGATTCAGGGATCACACCTAGCAGTGGAATTGATAGAATATCTTGTACGTCTTCTACCGATAGCATTTCACCTTTTTCAACACGACTAGGATTATAGCGTGTTAATAGTAAGTGTTCTTTAATGTTTTCTAGGCCTTCTTCAGCTCGTTTTGATTTGCTGTGTAGAATACCTAAAATACGATCAGAATCTCGAACTGACGACACTTCTGGGTTTGTTGTCACAATTGCTTCGTCAGCAAAGTACATTGCCATCATAGCGCCAGCTTCAATACCTGCTGGTGAATCACATACTATGTAATCAAAGTCTTCTTTTAATTCGTTTAGTACGCGCTCAACACCTTCACGGGTTAATGCATCTTTATCACGAGTTTGTGAAGCGGGTAGTAAAAATAATTTATCTACACGTTTATCTTTAATTAGCGCCTGGTTAAGTTTTGCCTCACCATTTATTACGTTTACAAAGTCATAAACAACACGGCGTTCACAACCCATAATTAAATCTAAGTTACGTAAACCAATATCAAAGTCGATAATAACTGTTTTATAGCCTTTTAACGCTAAGCCTGTGCCAATTGCAGCACTTGATGTTGTTTTGCCAACACCGCCTTTACCAGAGGTAACGACAATTACTTTTGCCATGAGATTTATCCTTTAACCAAAGCTGAAATTTCTAATGATTCGTCTTTTTGTTGTATTTGCACTGCATTTCCCCAATGTTCACCTTGTAGCGAATCACTGATCCAGTAGTTACCATCTATTGAAACTAGTTCGGCTTCAAGTTTTTGGCAAAAAATGTGTGCTTCTTTAAAACCTTTTGCGCCTGCAATAGCGCGGCCGCGTAATGTGCCATATATATGTACATTACCATCGGCAATAACTTCAGCGCCGTGACTTACTGCACCAAGCACGATTAAATCGCGGTCTTTAGCATAAACTTGCTGGCCAGAGCGAACGGTACCGCTAATAATTTGCGCCGGCAAATGCACTGTTTTTTCTACAATAGACGTATTAGCCTCTTGTTTAACAGGTTCGCTCTTAACGTCTTGTGAATAATTTAAAACAGATAAGCCAGCCGCTTTAGCTTGGGCATGTTGCTCATCAGAGCCATTACACACACCAACTGCATTAAAGCTCATGCGCTCAATCAACGATTTTAAGTGTACAAAATCGAGTGAACTGTTTTTAACTTCAAGTAAATTAACAACAATAGGGGCACCTTCAAAAAACCTAGGTGCTTGGGCTATTTTTATATACAACTGTTCTGCTAGAAGGGCTATATCAGTACTATAAAGATGCAAAACTGATAACGTAAAAAGATTCCCTTTTAACTCAAAAATTTGGTCCGACATACACGCTCAATTGAATTGTCTGATTAAAAATCAATATTAGATAAACGTAGGCTGAATAAGGCCTTTATTGAAATTTCTAATCTAAATTTTCTAACTTATTATTACTCTCATGTTATAGTGTGCAGCATTGTTAAGCAAGAATTTATAGGGTCATAATGCTCACTGCTGTATATAAAAGTAAGAAAAAAGCGGATACCTTCTTATTTGTTGAAAAAAGAGATGATTTTAGTAAAGTTCCGGAACCTTTAATGGTCATGTTTGGTCAACCTCATTACGTTATGATCATAAACTTAGCTAAACGTGAACATTTAGGTGGAGCCGATTTAGAAACTGTAAAAGCAGCATTATCAAACCCTGATAAAGGCTACTACTTACAAATTCCACCGCCAGAGGAAAACTTGCTAAGTCAATTACGAAAAGAAAATGGAGTTGATAGTGATTAAAAAACTGACCGTTTTATTATGTGGAGTTTGCTTAAGCGGCTCTGTAATGGCTAAAACACAAGCTGAGTTTCAAACATATTTAACTGATTTAAAGCAAGAAGCGATATCTAAAGGTTACGAAGCGAAGCTTATTGATGATGCTTTTGCAACAGCAACCTATAAAGAGAAAGTGGTGTCGGCTGATAAAAACCAGCCAGAAGTAAAAGAAACACTTGAAACGTATTTACCAAAACGTGTACCTCAATGGAAAATTGATCGTGCACGTAAGCTCTACGCAGAAAACAAAGAGGTACTTGAACAAGTAGCTAAAGAGTTTGGCGTACAAGCTCGTTTTATAGTGGCACTTTGGGGACTTGAAAGTAATTTTGGTACCATTCAAGGTGGCCATAATGTTATTTCATCTTTAGTGACGCTTGCTTTTGATGGACGCAGAGAAGCGCTTTATAAACGCCAGCTTTGGGCAGCACTGGATATTTTAAAATCGGGTCACATTACCTTAGATAAATTTAAAGGGTCGTGGGCTGGTGCTATGGGGCAAACACAATTTATGCCTACATCGTTCAACGCTTACGCGGTTGATTACAATAACGATGGTCGTAAAGACATTTGGACCACAAAAGAAGATGCTTTTGCTTCAATTGCTAATTATTTAAAGCAAGAAGGGTGGAACGATTCGCTTACTTGGGGACGCCAAGTTCAGTTACCTGAAAACTTTGATAGTAAATATGTTTTAGTACGTGGTACTAAAACACGTAAGCAGTGGTTAGAGTATTGGAATGACTCAGAGCGTTCATTAGCTGATTGGCAAGCACTGGGTGTTCGTAAAGCCGATGGTTCTGATTTACCTAATGTAGACGTACGTGCTGCACTGGTTATGCCTGATGACATAAATGGACGCATGTACTTAGCGTACGATAACTACAAAGTGTTTATGCACTGGAATCGCTCGTATTACTTTGCCACCAGCGTAGGTTATTTGTCAGATAGAATTGGATATCCAAAAATCTAATTATTAAAATATGTATATAAATAAAGCCGCAATTGCGGCTTTATTCTTTCTTAAAAATCTTATCTTTTAGGTCAATAACTTTTCCAATACCAGAGCCTAGCTTCATCAGCTTATTGAGTTGTTCTGGCGTTAAACGTTGTAGCTCTGATGACCATTTTGTTACGGTTTCAAGCAGGTTATGAATTTCACCCATTTGTTTTTGCGCGTATAGTTCGTCGTCGTTACTGGCTTCGTCTAATAAGTTATCGCGCAGCAATGTTAGGGTGGGCTCAATTTCGCGTTTTTTACGTTCTTCAAATACACGATTAGCCATATCCCAAATATCGCCAGCAGGGGCGTAGTACTCTTTTCGATCGCCTGGAATATGCTGTACTTTAATCAATTGCCACGATTGCAGTTCTTTAATACCCATACTTACATTACCGCGAGAAATACTAAGCGCATCTGCAATCTCGTTGGCTGTCATCGGGTTTTTAGTAATAATCAGCAAGCCACACATTTGCCCAATTGTACGATTAAATCCCCAGCGGCTGCCCATCTCACCACAATGCATTACGAAGGCAAAATTCTTTTCGGATAAACTCATTGCTTAATAACTTTCAGTAATTTCAGAAACTAAATGCTAGCACGCTCATTTTGGATAGCAAGTTCTTAGCCACTTTATAGAACAATTTAAACGACTAAAGTATGATTTAGATTAATATTTATACATCTATATTGGGATATGCTGTACACACAACAATACGTAAATAAATCCTTTTTTTATTTTTTCAAATACGATGGAATGACTATGAAAGCTGCAGTTAATAATGAATACAAAGGTAAATTACAAATAACAGACTTACCAATCCCTGAGGTTGGAATAAATGATGTTTTAGTTAAAATAGCGGCCTGTGGTGTTTGCCATACTGATTTACATGCCTGCCATGGTGATTGGCCAGTAAAACCAAAAATGCCATTAGTACCAGGGCATGAAGGTGTTGGTGTTATTGATAAAGTTGGCAGCAACATAAAGCATTTAAAAGTTGGCGACAGAGTGGGTGTTCCTTGGCTTTATAGTGCATGCGGACACTGTGAGTTTTGCTTAGATGGTAAAGAAACACTGTGTTTATCGCAGCATAATACCGGCTATTCTATTGATGGTAGCTATGCAGAGTATTGCTTAGCGCATGGCGATTACGTTGTAAAAATACCTGAGGGACTTGGATTTTCAGAAGCAGCTCCGTTATTTTGCGCAGGTGTTACAACGTATAAAGCATTAAAAGTATCCGGTGCTAAACCGGGGCAATGGGTTGCTATTGTTGGTGTAGGCGGGCTTGGCCATTTAGCGGTACAGTACGCCAAAGCTATGGGCTTTAATGTAATAGCTGTTGATACAGGTAAAGAAAAGCTCGCACTTGCTAAAAAGCTTGGCGCAGATATAACCCTCGACTTTAAAGAAGTTGTTCCTAGCGAAGCTATTTTTGAACAAGTTGGTGGCGCGCATGGCGTTGTGTGTACTGCGGTATCTAAAGCTGGGTTTGAACAAGCTTATAAAAGTGTACGCCGTGGTGGTAAATGTGTATTAGTGGGATTACCTCCAGAGGATATGCCACTGCCTATTTTTGATACCGTACTTAATGGCGTATCAGTAGTGGGATCTATTGTCGGTACACGTAAAGATTTACAAGAATGTTTAGAGTTTGCCGCTCAAGGTAAAGTAAAAGCGATTATTGAAGAAAAACGTTTAGAGGACATTAACGAAATTTTTGATGATATGCTTAAAGGTGAAATTAACGGTCGCATAGTCGTTACTATCTAATCTAAATTAAGCGTTTATAAAACACAAAAAAAGCACGGCTTCTAAATTAGAAAACCGTGCTTTTTAAATACTAAACCAATTAAAGAGTGTAACTAAAACTTAGTTTTGCATTACGCTCTTCGCCTGGCATACCACCTAAAAACATGGCTTTTGAGTAATATTTTTTGTTAAACAAATTATTTAAGTTTAACTGCATATGCCATTTATCAGTTGTATACGATACCGCTGTATCGTAAATCGTGTAACTTGGTACGTAACCATCAGGAATCGAGAATGAACTTGAATTAGTACTTCTGTTATCTACAAACGTAATACCACCACTTATATTTACAGCTTCAGGTAAGTTAAACATATCTGCGTAGTAAGTTACCCACGTGCTCGCTGTTACGTAAGGCACACCTTTTTGGCGTGTGTCGTAACTGCTGCTATTAGGATTACTTTTGTCACGTGCATCTTGATAAATACCGTTTATGTTTACTTTCCACTTATCATTTAGGTAAGCATTTAAATCAAGTTCTATACCTTTGGTTTCTTCTTTACCGTCATAAAAGCTCTCAACTACGTTGTCGGCAGAAACACCTGCTTCATATAATGGATTGCTATACTCTAAATTTGTACGCGAGCTTTCAAATACAACAATTGAGGCAAGTAGCTGATCGTCAAACGCTTTAAATCTAAAACCTAAATCGTTACTTAATGACTCAGAATCTTCTCTGTCGGCTTCGTTACCTGCAACAGAGCCTAAAACACTGTAAGCAGTACGACCTTTTGAATGATTTACAAATACAGATAAATCTTCAGTTGGCTGATACGTTGCACCTAAATTATACGTTAAACCGCTATCTGAAGTATTCGCTTCAGGTGTTGGGTCTGCATTGCTTGAACTATAGCGCTCATCTACACCAAAGTGCTCGTAAGTTTGCTCAATACGGTTATAAGCAACACCTACGCGCGTTGTAAGCTCTTCAGTTATATAACCTACGTGTTGAATGCCTAAGCCCCATGCTTGTACTTTTTTATTGTAGTCACTTGTTTTAAGTGGATCGTAATCTTCAAAGCTGCCAGATGGCCAATTTGGCTCTCTGATATCGTAAATGTATGGCAATGTGCCTTGGTAAAGTAAGTTACCATCACTGTCGTTAATTACTTTATCAGCGTCATAAATAGAGTATTGTTTAAAACGAATATCTCTATCTTCGTAGTTTGCGTTTACAAGTAATTCGTTATCTACGTCGCCTAACATAAAGTCATAACGTAAATCTAAAAAGTACTGCCACGACTTTTCATCTGCTTCTACTTGGCGATATTCTTGTCGGCGTGCTGCATACGGATAAAGAACACCGTCTTCAACTAAAGGCGCTCGAGGGTCGTTGTTTATAATGCCATCACGAGTAGAATACACGTAGTTATAAGCACCTGTTTGGCGCGCAAAGCTTGAAGTGTAATTACGGTACTGTAGTTGCTGGTTTAAAAACAAATCGTCAGTAATGTAATAGTTATGCGTTAATTTAAAACGCAGCTCTTCACCTTCGTTATCATCAGCCATTGGTGAAATAATACCGTTTGTGCCAAAGCTATAAGGTGTTAAACCATCAGATGCAGATAGCGAATTAGCTAGCTGGTCACGCTGTGCGTCACTTAACTGTACGCCACTTCCTGTCGGATCGTTTACTAAATCGGCACCGGTTACTTCACCCGCGCTTAAACCGTTTGCAGTTTCTGCGTTGTAAATACGAATAGGGTGACCAATAGAATCAACTGCTATTTCATCTTTAATGTATGCAGCAGAAAGCATGATGTTTTGTCTGTCGTTTAGTACGTATTTAAGCGAGGTATAAATTTCGTCGCGATCTTCTTTTAAATCACGAAAGCCGTCACTTGACGCTGTTTTAGCCATTACACGATATGCTAAATCATCTGTTATCGCGTTAGTGCTATCAAACGATAACGAGTAGCTATCCCACTGGCCAAGCTCAGCCGATACTTTGTGTTTTTCTTCAAACTCTGGCTTTTTCTCAATTAGGTTAATTACGCCACCTGCACTACCAATGCCATATAAACCGGTTGCAGGGCCTTTTAAAACCTCAACAGATTCAACATTTGTAAGCGAACGAGTTGGATTAAATGTATTGCCTAAACCAGCACCACCATACATACCATCGTAGGTATAGTTTGCGTCTAAGCCACGAATTACTAAGTTATCACCAATACCGTAGTTATTACCTGCTTGTGTTAAACCACTTACGTTTCTAACTAAATCTTGTAGGCTATCTACACCTTGAGATTCAATAAGTTCACGGTCAATAATAACAACCGGTGCAGGTGTTTCCATTAAAGACATGTCTGATTTAGTCGCAAGACCTGAGCTCATCACCACGCGATTTTGTTTTTCGTATACGCTGATACGTTCAATATCAGAGTCAGCTATAGTATTTTCGGCAAATGCCATATTTGCATTTAAACAAGCAAGAGTAATAAGAGAGTACTTAAACGTTTTCATAGAGTGATAACTATTCGCGTTATTGAATTTGCACGAATGATAATGGTTATTGTTTTTAAAGTGAATAAAAAGTTCATTTTTTTTGATTAAATAGAACTGTTTGGATGATTAACAATCAAAAAGAAGTTTTATAAGGTTATCTTGTTCCTTTTATGGGAATTAAGAGGGCTAGTAAGACTAAGTAATCTTAGCCTTACTAAATAAAATTTTAACCCCCAAAGGTCAACTTGTTTAGCATTTACTATTATTTTTTATAAACGACACCGGCTTTCATTACAAAGGGTACTGACTCTAAGGTTTTAATGTTTTTAAGCGGGTTTTCTTTTACAGCAATTATATCAGCAGCAAATCCGGTTTTAATTTGCCCTAACTGATCGTCCATTTTTAATAGCTTTGCACTATTAATAGTAGATGCTTGAATGGCTTGCAGCTCTGTCATACCAAATTCAACCATGCGGCTAAACTGTTTTGCATTATCGCCGTGCGGGTAAATTGCAGCATCAGTGCCAAACACCATTTTCACACCGGCTTTTACAGCACGGCTAAAGCTATCACGTTGCCTTTTAGATACTTGGCGCTCTTTATTTAGGTTTTCTTCGTCTACGCCATTTTGCTCGCCATAAGTTAGCGTGTATTCGGTGTTATAAATATCCATAGAAAGCCAAGTTCCATGCTCTTTTGCAAGAGCTATAGCCTCGTCATCTAAAAAGCTGGCGTGCTCTACGCTATCAACGGCTGCTTTAATGGCTGTTTTAATTCCGCTTGTACCGTGTGCATGGGCTGCAACTGGTAAATCGCGCATATGAGCTTCATCAACAATGGCTTTCATTTCTTCAAAAGAATACTGCTGTGCACCTACTTTAGTGCCTTTTGAAAATACGCCACCGGTGGCGCAAAACTTAATTGCGTTTGCCCCATATTTAATGTTTTCGCGCACCTTTATACGCGCAGCCCATGGGCCGTCTGCCACACCACTTGAGGTATATTTAAGTTCAGGCGGTAGGCGGTTGTTGTCACAGTGCCCGCCAGTAATTCCGAGTGATGAACCCGCAGCCCAAATACGAGGACCAACAATATCACCTGCGTTAATTCCATCACGCACCGCTATAACGCTGTAACCTTCAGCGCCAACATTACGTACTGTAGTAAATCCGGCTTCTAAGGTTTTTTTAGCAAAATAAGCCGCTTTAATTGCCATACGCGGAACAGATTGTCCTAAACGCTCACTACGAGAAACAGTTGGGTCACTTGTTAAATGCACATGCATATCCATTAAACCAGGCATAAGTGTTAGCTCCGGCAACGCGATATGCTCATCATTTTTAGAAAGCCTAGGTTTTTTGTTTTGTTCAATGTTAGTAATTACGCCATCATCAATAGTAATCAAGGGCGATTTAATGAGCGTGCCATTTTCAACATTAACCATGGCTTTAGCCGATAGGTATGTAACGGCATGGGCATTAAAAGTAGTTAAACAAAGTAAGGCTATAGAGGTGCTGAGTAGTTGTTTTTTCATTTTATTTTTCTTTTAAATCATATTTGAATTAATAGAAATGTAACAAGCTCAGATAAAAGTGCAAATTTAATACGATGAACGCAATCTATCGTAATTACTTTATTAAGTAAGGCTTAATGCGCATAATCAAAAAACGATATTAAAAAGGATTATCATGAAATCAATTAAATTAGCATTAGTTGCCAGTGGCGTTATGTTTGCTTTAAGTGGCTGTATGAATACTGGGCTTAATACAAGCACTAACACCAGTGCGCAGCTAAACACAGTTAACGCATCGGCAGGTATTGTTTCAGAGCTTTCGGCAGAGCAACAGCTTGATGTACTTGTTGCACAGTATTACGATGAATCGCTTACATATAGCCCTATAAGCGCAACGTATAGTGGCCGTAACGAGTTTAACGATCAATTTACGCCAGCTATCTCAAAAGAAAATAGAGCAAAAAAAGCGGCTTTTTATAAAAAATTTCAACAGCGATTAAACTTTATAGATAAAGCACAGTTAACAGGGCAGTCGCTTTTAAGTTTTGAAATATTAGAGCGCGACCTTGCACTAAAATTAGAGGGCATGCAGTTTCCTGATTATTTATTACCAATTAACCAAATGGCGGGTGCGCATAACACGTTTGCAGGTTTTGGCTCAGGTCAAAGCGCTCAGCCGTTTAATTCAGTTGAAGATTACACTGCTTTTATGTCGCGCAGCGAAGGTTTTGTAAAGTGGCTTACTAGTGTAGAGCGCTCAATGGCTCAAGGTATTAAACTAGGTATTACCTTGCCAAAGCCTTTGGCTGAAAAACTGCAACCACAATTTGCGGCTCATGTAGTTAAAAATGCTGAAGACTCACTATTTTGGGGACCAATTAAAAAATTACCAGAATCGTTTAGCGCACAGCAAAAGCAAAAAATTACAGCGCAGTATCGCGAACTGATTATGCAGCACTTAGTACCAGCTTATAAAAGCATGAGTGACTTTTTAGCTAATCAGTATATTCCTAATAGCCGAGAAAGCGTTGGTTATAGTGACTTACCAAACGGTAAAGCGTGGTACGAATACCAAATTAAGAAAAACACGACGCTTAGCTTATCTGCAGACGAAATTCATGAGATAGGTTTAAGTGAAGTGTCGCGCATTTTAAGTGAAATGAAAAAAGTAAAAGAAACAGTAGGCTTTAAAGGCGAGTTATCTGAATTTTTTGACCACTTACGTAATTCAGATGAGTTTTACTATAATACGCCACAGGAGCTAATTGCAGCATATGAAAACGTTAAGAAAAAAATAGATGCACGTTTGCCTCTGCTTTTTAACATAGCACCAAAAGCACCTTACGTTGTAAAAGCGGTTGAAGCTTACAGAGCGCAGTCGGCTGCAGGTGCGTCGTATGCATCTCCTGCACCTGATGGCTCTCGCCCAGGCATTTTTTATATCAATACGTATAACTTAAAAGCACAGCCGAAATTTTTACTCGAAACCTTATCGATTCACGAAGCTGCGCCAGGACATCACTTTCAAATAGCTCTGCAACAAGAAATAGACGGCTTACCTGACTTTCGCAAATTTGGTGGTTACACCGTATTTGCAGAAGGTTGGGCACTTTACGCAGAAAGCTTAGGCAAAGAGCTAGGCTTATTTACCGACCCATACATGTGGTACGGGCGTTTATCAGACGAGCAATTACGTGCAATGCGTTTAGTGCTTGATACTGGTTTTCATGCAAAAGGGTGGACGCGTCAGCAGGGTATTGATTACATGCTTGCTAACTCATCTATGGCTAAAAGTGACGTAATAGCTGAAGTTGAGCGTTATATTGCATGGCCGGGGCAGGCGCTTTCTTACAAGTTAGGGCAGTTTAAAATCCAAGAACTACGTGATTATTCTAAAAAAGAACTCGGCGATAAATTTGATATTAAAGCGTTCCACACGCAAATATTAATTGATGGTGCATTACCAACGCCAATTTTAGAGGAAAAAATTAAGCGTTGGGTTAAATCTCAAAGCTAATTTTTAGCGCAAAGCCAGTACTTTGAAAGGGTATTGGCTTTGCGCCATTTGCAGCAATACGGTAGAATGCGCGCTCTTTAGGGGGCACGAGTAAACTATGTTTGATCAACAATTAGCAAATACACAATTTTGGCTTAAAAAAAGCTTAAGCGACATGAGTCAAAACGAATGGGAAGCCATTTGTGATGGATGCGGAAAATGTTGTTTAAATACGTTTATTGATAGCGAAGATGAAGACGAATTTACCGCCACCGATCAGTTACGTGAAGGTGAGCAGTTAATATTTACTAATATTGTGTGTCAGTATCTTGATAACAACACCTGTGGTTGTAGCGAGTACGAAAACCGCCAAACGCTTGTTCCTTCTTGTGTAAAACTCACAAAAGAAAACCTCAAAGACATCTTTTTTATGCCGCAAAGTTGCAGTTACCGCCGTTTACACGAAGGGCGTGGCTTGGCTTCTTGGCATCCGTTATTAAATAATGGCGATAAAACAAAAATGCACGAGTTAGGGATTTCTGTAAAAGATAAAACAGTAAAAGATTGTGATGTGAAACTAGACGACTTTGATTTATACATTGCAGAGTGGCCAACAAAGGACGCTGATTAATGAGCAAACAACAAGCGGTAATTGGTTTAATTAATCCTAAAAGCCCGACTAATGTTGGTAGTGTATTGCGTGCTGCAGGGTGTTACGACGCTAAACAGGTTTTTTTTACTGGTAATCGTTATTTAAACGCCAAGAAATTTCATACCGACACAAAAAATGTACTTGAGCGTATCCCGCTTATCGAAACTGATAGTTTAGAAGTAGTAAAGCCAGAGGGTGCAACCGTTGTTGTTATTGAACTTATTGAAGGTGCAACGCCTTTACCTGAGTTTAAACACCCTGAAAATGCATTTTATATATTTGGTCCTGAAGACGGCTCAATCCCAAAAGATGTTTTAAAGTGGTGCGATGAGGTTGTTTATATTCCCACTATTGGCTGCATGAACTTAGCGGCTACTTGTAATGTGGTTTTGTACGACCGATTAGCTAAATTAGGCGGCGTTGAGAGCAGCGATACAACAATTATAAGCTCGCGCGATACAAATAATAAAATGAAATGGGAAAAAGCATCTGATTAAGGTTTATCAGTGCAAAAAGTTTAGTTGTAACTAAACTTAAAAACATGATTAATCATAAATAGATTTTTACATGCGCTGGTTTTATTTTATATTATTACTGACAAGTAGTAATTGTTTTGCAGAAACGTCAGTTGAATATTATCAAAATGGTATTCAACATGTTTTAAATGGGCATCATCACAAATCAGGAGTGCTCTATGAAACGAAAACTCCCAAACAAACACTCCATTTAGCCACTCTCGACTGGCCTCCTTATATTGGTAGTAATTTATGTAATAAAGGATGGGTTTATCAGTTTTCTATTGCCTTATTAAATAGTAAGGGCTACAGCGTATATATTGAATTTTTGCCTTGGGCAAGAGCTGTACGAAATGTAGAACTAGGCAAAGCTGATATATTAATGCCTGAATACTTTATAGAAGATACAGCCCCCTCTGATTATGTTAATGGTAAAACACGTCGAGAATTACTTGGTTTATCTAATTCGTTTAAAGGTGGAGAAATTGCATTTTTAAAAAGGAAAGGCGATACAGACCGTTTCACTGGAAACTTAAAATCGCTTAAAGGGCAAAAAATTGGGGTTGTTCGTGGGTATCAAAACACACCTGAGTTTGATGCCATGATGGATAATAATGAGTTTGAAATTATTACCTCTGTTGATGATTTACAGCTTGTTCAGCTACTGGTTGCTAAGCGTGTTGATTTGATTATAGGCGATCCCGACGTTTTAAAGTTCTCAGTTTCTTACTCCTCTTTGAGTAAATCTGAAAAAAACACCTTGCTTTCATCCATTGAAAATGAAAACACCCCTTTGCAATACAACCCTTTATATTTTGCTATTAGTAAGCTGACACCTAACTGGCTTTTAGTATTAGAGGATATAAACGAAGGGCTTTATCAGTTTCATAATAGTGGCGAGATAGACCGTATTATCAATACGACAAATACTCAATGCAAACCATATAATTGGAACGTTCCTTTGTTGCGCTGACTAATTTATATATAAACATGTAGAATCGTTTTCAACTTGTTAATGGAGTGAAAACGACGTGAGTGAAATAAATACAAATCAATCATTCGCGGTCAACGAACAGCCAAATAAAAATTATCTGTTTCCACTGACTGCAATGACGACCCTATTTTTTTTATGGGGTTTTATTACTGTTTTAAACGATGTACTAATACCACGATTAAAAGGCGTATTTGATTTAAGCTTTTTTGAAGCGATGCTAGTACAGTTTTGCTTTTTTGGTGCTTATTTTATTGTTTCTATCCCTGCGGGGATTTTAGTTAAGCAGTTTGGTTACAAAAAAGGGATTTTAACTGGTTTAATTGTGGCTTCAATTGGCTGTATGTTGTTTTATCCTGCTGTTGTAGTACATGAATATTGGCTATTTTTAGGCGCTTTATTTGTTCTTGCATCAGGTGTAACAGTACTTCAGGTTTCTGCTAATCCTTATGTTGCAGCTCTTGGGCCTGAAAAAACGGCTTCGTCTCGGTTAAATTTAGCACAAGCTCTTAATGCACTCGGCACTACAGTTGGACCATACGTTGGTGGTTTATTATTTTTTGGAACCGCAGGTAGTTTAGCTGCCTCTGCAGCAACTGCTGAATCGGTAAAAGTGCCTTACTTAATGCTTGCCGGCGCCTTATTGCTTATCGCTATTATATTTGCCTTTATAAAGCTTCCAGAAATCGAAGCCCATAAAGAAGAAAACAATACCGCAATAGAGTCTCGTTCATTAACTCAAGCACCTCACTTAACTATGGGTGTACTTGCTATATTTTGTTATGTAGGCGGGGAGGTAGCCATTGGTAGCTTTTTAGTTAATTACTTTGGTGAGGCACACATAGCAGGACTTGAAGAGCACACTGCAGCAGCGCTTATTAGTTATTACTGGGGCGGGGCAATGGTAGGGCGTTTTATTGGTTCTGTATTATTACAAAAAATAGCACCTTCAAAAGCCATCGCGTTTAATGCCTTTAGTATTATTGCACTCTTAATGATCACTATTTTTACTCAAGGTGACGTCGCTTTATATTCAGTATTGGCAATTGGTTTATTTAACTCAATTATGTTCCCGACTATATTTTCAGTTGCTATTGAGCGACTAGGATCGTTGACCAGTAAAGGCTCTGGTTGGTTATGCTTAGCTATTGTAGGTGGTGCACTTGTGCCATTACTCCAAGGTTTTATAGCTGACACAGTAAATATACAACAAAGCTTTTTTGTACCAATGGTGTGTTACGTATTTATAGCATGGTACGGTTTAAACGTTGTACGATTAGCAAATAAGTGGCAATAACCGCTTAATATTAAGTGACTGAATACGTATTCAGTCACTTATAAAGCTATATTTTACAGGAACGTTCCAAAAATAATTGATACTAGTCATAATCTATTTCACTATTAGTCAGTTACCCACAAAAACCTTTTGTTTTACAATCCTTTATTCTTATTTTTCATCAATAACCTACTATAAGTCTCTTTTACTAGGACATTTAGCTAAATTTTTGCTAAAACTGTATGGATAATAACGAAAAAATAATAAAAGGGCTTATATGCTTAACTCGTTAAAATTTACTTCCAAAGTGACTATTGCAGCCTCTTTAATTTTAGTTTTGGTACTAGGGTTATTTACTTTTAATAACTATATTGCGATGCGCAAGCAAACCGAGCAGCAGTTAAGCCTAGTATTACAACAAAATTCTGAATCTGTGTCGCAAAATATAGCGAGTTGGTTAAATGCAAAGCTGGCAATTGTTATATCAATTGCTAAAACGCATAAAGCTAATGATTCTAAAGCACTCACCCTTTCACAATTAAATACTGCAGAGCTTGCCGGAAGCTTTAAAAATACTTACATAGGTAAATCCAGCGGCACGTTTATATTAAACGATCAATCAGCCGTTTTACCTGCTGACTTTGATGCGACTTCTCGTCCTTGGTACAAATTAGTCGAAAACAAATCAAATACCGCTTTTACAACTCCCTATATTGATGTAACAACTAACGAGCTTACAATTTCAGCGGTAGTACCCATGCTACAAAATGGCCAGTTTAGCGGCGTTGCAGGTGCCGATATTGATATGCAAACTGTGACTAAAATTATTAACGATATTGATTTTTTAGGTCTTGGCTATGGTTTTTTACTCGATAACAAAGGTCAAGTATTAAGCCATCCTAATGCTAAGTTAAATTTAAAAAATACATCAGATATTTTTGGTACTAATACGCCCTTGCAAAGTGAGTTTACCCAATACGAGATAAACGGAGAGTCTAAGCTTATCTCGTTTACAAAAATTAGTGGTATTGAAAACGTAGATTGGTACTTAGGTGTTGTTATAGATAAAGATAAAGCATATGTCAGCGTTTCTAACTTTGGCCAAACTGCGGCTGTTTTTATGGTGATAGGGATCATTGCTATCATTATTATGATGCAGCTTTTACTACGCTATTTAATGCAGCCTATGAACCGTTTAAATGATGCCATTAAAGATATAGCACAAGGCGAAGGCGATTTAACAAGGCGCTTAACCGTTGAAAATGATGATGAATTTGGCGACTTAAGCCATTCATTTAATATTTTCATCGAAAAAATTCAGCATTCAATAGAACAAGTTAAAGAGTCCACAGAGCAATTAGATACAGCTATTGAGAGCTTGGTATCACAAACACATTCATCATTGTCTATGTATGATGACCAAAGCAAGCGTACCGATAGCGTGGCAGCGGCTATTAATCAGTTTTCAGCTACATCTATGGATATTTCAAATAATGCAGAGAGTGCATCGCAGCTTGCTAAAAATGCAGATGAGCACTCAACACAAAATCAAGAAGCATTAAGCCACAGCGTTGCAACCATCCATCAGCTTTCGGCTAATATGGAGAAAGCTCAGCAAACTATAAACAGTTTAAATACGCACACAGCCAGTATTGGGCAAGTGCTTGAAGTTATTAAAGGTGTAAGCGAGCAAACTAATCTATTGGCATTAAATGCAGCAATAGAAGCCGCTAGAGCAGGAGAGGCAGGACGCGGTTTTGCTGTTGTAGCAGATGAAGTACGCCAATTAGCACACCGCACTCAACAATCAACGCAAGAAATTGAAGACACGGTGAGCCAGTTACAAAAAGGCTCAAACCTTGCTGTAGAGCTTATGAAAACAAGCCTTCAAGACAGTGAAAAAAGCGTACAACAAGCAGATGCCGTCGGCAATTTAATGAGTCATGTTATACAAGCTATTAAGCAAATTAACGATGCAAATCATTCTGTGGCCAGTGCAACCGATGAGCAAAACCAAGTTGTTAAGTTATTAGATACCGATATTCAAACAATTAGCGCGCTTTCTATACAAGGCAAGGCTAACTTAAATGACACGCTTAACGAATGTACCAAACTAAAACAGCAGTTTAGTGCCTTAGAAAATATGGTTCAAAAGTTTAAAGTATAAAATTAATGACTAAAAAAAATGTAAATAAACCAAACTGGCTCAGTCTAATAAATATCGACAGTGTTTATAGCTCAGACAAACAGCGCAAAGCGTTTTCTTTATTTACCATGATTGGGATATCAATTGTGGTGATTGCAGTATTAGTGTTTTTGAATTATAAGCTTTACTCACCGATACTCACTGTTTCATTAATTATCGTTAACATTACAAATATAAGCTGTTCTATCTACTTTATAAGAACGGGTAATCTTCAAGTAGTGGCATTAATAAGTATGAGCATTGTGTGCATGATGTTTGTTGCACTTGTTTATACCGGTGGTAAAGATAACACCGCGCTATATTGGCTTATGTTTTATCCTGTAGTGACGTTTGCATCTTTAGGGGTCAGATTAGGTGCTTGGTTAGGTTTTACTTTACTGTTTTCTTGTATTGTTATTTTATACGGCCCTGACTTTGGTCAAGTTACTTATGGCAATGTAGAAAAAACACGATTTATAGCGTCCTTTTCTATGGTGT
The DNA here is from genome assembly GCF_015864485.1 of Pseudoalteromonas sp. SWN166. NCBI lineage: Bacteria > Pseudomonadati > Pseudomonadota > Gammaproteobacteria > Alteromonadales > Pseudoalteromonadaceae > Pseudoalteromonas > Pseudoalteromonas sp. SWN166. Next base: position 15,109 of record NZ_JADYXB010000017.1, on the reverse strand, counting down.
TTTTATTCTCATTTATTGGTGAGTATTTTAGGCATAAAAGCCATATGGCAATTGCCGATATTACGCTAGAGCAAAAACAACATGCGTACACAGATCCCCTTACTGGCATGGCAAACAGACGTTTTATTACCTCTCATTTTTTAAAGCTTGCACAAACACGCCCAGATCAGTACTTACCTTTTTCAATTTTGTTAATAGATTTAGATAACTTCAAATCTTTAAACGATACGCATGGTCACGATTTTGGTGATACGGTATTGATTGAATTTACCAAGCTTTTGGAATCTCAGTTTTTGGCAACGTCCCTAAAGGCGCGTTATGGTGGCGAAGAATTTGTTGTTATCTTGCCACAAATGCTCATCGCTCAAGCAACAGTATTAGCTAATAAATTTCGTGAAGCTGTTGCAGGGCATGTTATGTTGACTGATGATAAACAACGCATTTCAATCACTTGTAGTATTGGTATTTCCCAAGTAAATAAAGTAACTGATTATGATGATTCGTTAAAACAAGCTGATGAAGCTCTTTATAGTGCAAAGGCTGCTGGTCGTAATAGTGTCGTTTCAAGCCCAATTTCTAGCTGAAGGATTAATATGTCTCAAAGTAAATTAATTTATGTTCATGACCCAATGTGTAGCTGGTGTTGGGGTTACTCACCAACATGGCTTAAGCTAAAATCAGAGCTTGCTGGTAAAGTAGCAATTGAATATAAAGTGGGTGGATTAGCACCTGATAGCCAAGACCCAATGCCGCAAAATATGAAAGAGATGCTTGAGGGTACTTGGCATAAAATTTCAGCGCAGTTAGGTACGCAATTTAATTATGACTTTTGGCGTAATTGCCAGCCAAGGCGTTCAACGTATCCCGCCTGTAGAGCTGCACTTATAGCACGTAAAGCGGATAAAGAAGCCGACATGGTTGCTGCTATTCAACATGCTTATTACCTAAACGCGCAGAACCCGTCAGATGAAAGTACATTAATTAGTTTGGCTGAAAAGATTGGCTTAGATAAAAATGAGTTTACCGCGCAGCTAACGTCAAGCGAGCTTAATGAGGAACTCAAAGCAGAGTTATCATTTGTTCGTACATTACCTATTCAAGGTTTTCCCTCACTCTTGCTAATAAAAGATAATAAAGCATACCCAATTGAAATAAATTACACCGATTGGCACTATTCCCTTAATCAAATTAATTCAATTTTAAAATAACCCAGCCTGTTTATAGGGCATTTGGTTAACAAATGCTCTTATCATCTTAAAAATCCCCTCGTAAGTCTTAATTATTACCACTGTCATAAAAGCGACTTTTTTGCGCAACATCCTTGTCATGTTTCATCTATAAACTCCTGCTCATTGAAATTCTAAAGTCATAAATTATTTATAGAACTTAATTTATTGCTTTAAAAAACAAACTAGCAAATCCGCTAACTAACGAGTAAAGGTGTATGCGATGAAAGGCGTTAAACCATTAATCTTAGCTGGTATTGTGGCCGCAAGTGCAGCAGTACACGCAAATGATTTAGATAAGGTTATTGATAAAAGCAGTGAAATTAATAAATCAGCTGCGCAATCACAAACAAAAATAGACAAGATTGCAGATTCAATGCAAGGACGTTTACAGCAATTTAAAACCCTCAATAAAGAAATTGATGGTTTAGCTGTTTACAACGCTCAGCTAACTAAACAGTTAAATAATCAAGTAGAAGAGATGGAATCTTTAAACCTGTCTATGGATCAGGTTTCTATTATTGAACGTCAAATTACGCCGCTAATGCTTAGAATGATTGAAGGCCTTGAGCAGTTTGTATCTTTAGATATTCCATTTTTAGCTGATGAGCGCACTAAGCGCGTTACGTCTTTAAATGAAATGATGAATCGTGCAGATATCAACTCAAGCGAAAAATTTCGCCGTGTGCTTGAAGCCTACCAAGTTGAAGTTGACTACGGACGTACTATCGAAGCTTATACCGCACTTTTAAATGTGGATGATAAAGAGCGTGAAGTCGACTTTTTACGCATTGGCCGTTTAGAGCTTATTTATTTAACACGTGATGGTAAAAAAGCCGGTAGTTGGAATGCAGATACAAAATCATTCGAAGCATTACCAGATTCTACAATAAGCCAAATAAATAAAGGCTTACGTATTGCGCGTAAGCAACTAGCCCCAGATATGTTAACTCTGCCAGTACATGCAGCAGAATAAGAGGTTGAAAATGAAATTGTTTACTCAAATGACAAAAATAGCTCTTTTTGCTGCAAGCCTAAGCATTACTGGCGCAAGTGTAGCGGCAGAGCCAATGAACCTAGATTCATTACTTAAAACGCTCGAAAATGGTAAATCAGCACAAAGCGAGCAAAACAAGCAACGTGAACAAGAGTTTGCTGCTCGTCAAAACGAACAAGTACAAATGCTTAAAAATACCCAAGCTAAGCGTAATCAAATGCTGGTGGAATCTGAGCGTTTAGAAACACAGTTTGAAGAAAACGAAGTAAAACTAGCTAACCTAACAGACACGCTTTCTAAACGTATGGGCTCGCTAAAAGAGTTATTTGGTGTGTTACAGCAAGTAGCGGGTGATTCTAGTAATAAATTTGCGACATCGATTGTGTCGGCTCAAATAGACGGCCGCAGTACGTTTATGGATGAACTTGCTCAAAAAATGGGTTCAACGTCAAAACTTGCTTCAATAGAAGATATTGAAAAAGTATGGTTTGAACTACAACGTGAAATGACCGAGCAAGGCAAGGTAAGCCGCTTTAACGCAAGCGTTATTGTTGAAGGTGGCACTAAAGCACAGCAAGAAGTGGTTCGAGTGGGTGCATTCAACCTTATATCAAACGGCAAATACTTAGAATTTAATCCATCGACTAATTCTTTGAGTGAGTTAACACGCCAACCTGTATCGCGCTTTACAGCAACAGCAGAAGAGCTACAAAACACTAAAAGCGGTGTAGTGCAATTTGCACTTGACCCAACAGGCGGCTCAATACTTGGTTTATTAGTTCAAGCACCTGATACACAAGAGCGTGTTCATCAAGGTGGGACTGTTGGTTATGTAATTTTAGGCGTGGGTGTTATTGCACTTCTTATATCACTTGAGCGTTTTTTCTCATTATTGATTATGGGCGGTAAAATTCGTCGTCAACTTAAAGATAGTGTTGCACGTGATGACAATCCGCTTGGACGTGTGATGAAAGTAAAAGATCAATTCCCAAGTGTTTCACACGACACACTTGAGCTTAAACTAAGTGAAGCTATTTTACGTGAAATGCCAAAAGTGACGCGTAATTTAACACTTATTAAAATCATCTCTGTTGTTGCACCGCTGTTAGGTTTATTAGGTACGGTAACCGGCATGATCAATACATTTCAAGCAATCACCTTATTTGGTACTGGGGATCCTAAGCTTATGGCTGGCGGTATTTCTCAAGCACTAGTAACAACGGTACTCGGCTTAGTGGTCGCAATACCAACGGTATTTTTATACACCTTACTTAATACGCGCGCTAAAAATATTTTGTTAACTATTCAAGAGCAGAGCGCCGGTATTATCGCAGAGCGTAGCGAGAAGGGAGCATAAACCATGGTGCTATTGATTGATTCAATCAATGCTATCCGTGATTTTCTCGACACTGGTGGCCAGGTTCTCTTGGTCATCGGGGTGTTAATCTTCGCGATGTGGTTATTGATACTCGAGCGATTTATTTACTTTTTCAACGGTTTTAGAAGCTATAAACAGGGTGTGAAAACCGATTGGATTAACCGTGCAGAACGTAATAGTTGGAACGCAGAGCAAATACGCGAAGCGATGATATCGCGAGCAGGTATGCGCTTAAACACCAATCTTTCTTTGATTAATGTGATGGTTGCCTTGTGCCCACTACTTGGTTTGTTAGGCACTGTAACGGGCATGATAGAAGTGTTTGATGTAATGGCAATTACCGGCACAGGGAGTGCCCGTTCAATGGCATCAGGGGTATCTAAAGCAACTATCCCGACAATGGCAGGCATGGTAGGTGCGTTATCTGGGGTATTTGCCTCAACGTATTTACAACGAAAAGCTAAGCGCGAAGTAGAACTACTACAAGACAGCATGGTTTTAGACCATTAAGCAAAATTTTGATAAGCGGCTTCTATAAAGCCGCTTATCCTAGGAGAATAAAAATGAGAGCACCGTTAGGAAACCTATTTCAAGAAGACGAAGCTGAAGAAATAAACATGACTCCAATGCTAGACGTTGTATTTATTATGCTTATTTTCTTTATTGTCACTGCCTCTTTTGTTAAAGAAGCGGGTATTGATGTAAATCGCCCAGAAGCCGCAACAGCGGTTAAAAAAGAGCGTGCAAATATTTTAGTGGCTATTTCTGATACAGGCGAGATTTGGATTAATAAACGCCAAATTGATGTACGTGCAGTACAAGCGAATATCGAGCGTTTAAAAGCAGAAAATCCACAAGGTAGCGTTGTTATTCAAGCGGATAAAAAAGCGACTACCGAAATGTTAATAAAGGTGATGGATGCCTCGCGCGCGGCAGGCGCATTTGATGTATCAATTGCCGCACAAGATGCGTCGTAAGGGCTAGTTATGTTGCGATATTTAGTTGCATTAGTGATAGCCAGTGTAGTGACCTTTATGTTGTTTTTAGGCATGCAGGCACTTATTACTGGCGGTGAAGGGGCTATGACGGATCCGGTAAAGGGTAATGTACTTGATTTTGTTCGTTTGAAAAAAGAAGAAACCGTACAAAAAAAAGAGCGTAAACCTCAAAAACCACCAACACCAAAAGAGCCGCCACCGCCTATGGAGTCGCCGCAAATGCAAAGTAACGATGCGACAGCAAATGCTAATAACTTTGATTTTGCTGCCAATGTAGATGCAGATGTAAATTTAGCCGGAGGGTTAGCACTTGAAACAAGTGACGGTGAATATTTACCGATAGTAAAAGTGGCCCCTGTTTATCCGCGCCGTGCGTTATCTCGTGGCATAGAAGGCTACGTTATTGTTGAATTCATAGTAACTAAACAAGGCACTGTACGCGACCCGCAAGTGATTAAAGCAGAGCCTGAGTCACTCTTTGACAGAGCGGCCATGGATGCAGCACTTAAATTTAAATATAAACCACGTGTAGTAAGCGGTGAAGCCGTTGAAGTAGCGGGTGTTCAGAACAAAATATCTTTCCAAATTAGCGGTTAATTTAGTAATTAACCACGAGTAAACGGACAGAAATGCGAGGCGATTATGAAACCATTTATTAAATCAGTTATGAAATTAAACCCAACAACTAAAATTTTGAAAGTTACACTATTTTGTACTGCTGCAGTAAGTACAAGCATTGTAACTCCAAGTGCTCTAAATATGTTACCTGGCGTTAATTTGGCAAGTGTATATGCAGAGCCAGAACAAAAAACTAAACGTGTGCCAGCGCTTCGCGAAAAGGTTTACAGCCAGCTTGCTCGTGCACAAAAACTGGCTGACGATGGCGATGTTAAAGCAGGCCTTGAAGCGCTTGATTCTATACAAGAGCGAGCTTCAAGCATGAACTCATATGAAGTTGCGATGATGCATAACTTTTATGGCTTTATTTATTACAACGAAAACGATTTACCAAAAGCGATAGCTTCGTTTGAAAAGGTGGTCGCAGAGGAAGCCATTCCGGAGTCGCTACGTTTAAGTACTACTTTTAGTTTGGCGCAACTGGCTATGGCTAATAGTGATTACACTAAAGTTATCGCATTTTTAGATGACTGGGACACTATTAACACTAAGCCTAAAACAGAAGCTTATTACTTGTTAAGAGCCCAAACTTATTATCAGTTAAAAGATTATGAGAAAGGGCTTGAGTATATATCTCAGGTTATTGCACTGAGCGATAATGAAGGCAAAGCGCCTAAAGAGAATTGGTTAGTGCTACAACGTGCCATGTACTACTCACTTAATAAAACAGCTAAAGTAGTTGCTGTACTGGAGCGCATGGTAAAGCTTTATAACAAGCCTGAGTATTGGGTACAGTTATCGGGTATGTATGGCGAAACAGGACAAGAAAAGCAACAACTTGCCGTAATAGAAGCCGCTTATCAGCAAGGATTTTTAACCTCTAAATCTGATTTACGCCAATTAGCACAAGTGTATTTATATAACGGCTTAGCGTTTAAAGCTGCAGACGTTATGAGCGATGCGATTGAAAAAGGGATTGCAGAGCAAAATGCTAAAAATTATGCCTTTGTAGCAGAGGCGATGATCCAAGCAAAAGAAGACGAAAAATCAATAAAATACTTTGTAAAAGCTGCCGATTTATCACCCAGTGGTAAGTATGACCAACGCCTAGCTGAAGTGTATGTTAACACCGAGCAATACGAGGAAGCGGCCGATGCAGCGCGTAAAGCACTTAATAAAGGTTCACTTGATTTTGAATCAAATGCATTTGTTGCACTGGGTATGGCGCAGTACAATTTACAAAATTTTGATGCCTCTATTTTAGCGTTCGAACAAGCCGAAAAACATAAAAAATCACAGCGTTTAGCGCAGCAATGGATTAAATATGTAAAGCGCGAAAAAGTGCATGCCGAAACACTTAGAACAGCCTTGCTGTAAATTTTACTAATTCCTGCCACGTATAAGTAGGAATTATAAAGCCATTTCATAATCGCAATACCAAACCGCCTCATGGCGGTTTTTTTGTTGTTTTTAAAAGTAACTAATTGATTTTATGAAAGTTAACATTGTCATCTTACGGTTATTAAACTGTAACTACTTTGTCATATCACTACAGTATCTTAGCTGCATTCGATAACTCAAGTCACCTTAATGCATGAGTATCGTGCTTTAAAGCGACTTAAGTTTTTACTTAATACGCTAACAAAATAATTAAATACTTTAACGGAGTGAACAATGAAATTATCTGATTTATTCAAGGTCAGCCTAGTAGCAACTGCAATGACTCTAGCTGGCTGTGGCGGCGATATCGAAATTACACCTACTGTAAACGATAACAGCTCTACAACAGATAACAGTGTTAATAATTCAAATAATACAGCGGGTTCAACGGCTGATGAAGACGCTGAATGTGCAAGCTATGAATCAGATGCAGGTATGGTTACGGGTGTCGTTAGCGGAATTGACTGTTTATATAACGACTCATTTGCTAGCAAAACAATTTCTATTACAAATAACATTACGTTTAAAGAATTGCCAGGCGGCGGTGTTCACGTTTTTGATGATGCCCTACAAATTGGCGAAGACGGCAGCACGGTTGATGGTTTTGAAATTCCAGCGAATGGTCCAACGATGACCGTTGAGCCGGGTGCGGTGTTAGCTTTTGGTTCAGGTGAAGCTATCTTACGCGTTGCACGCGGTGCAAAAATTCAAGCAGTAGGTACGCAAGATAAACCCGTTGTATTTACATCAGCGAATGCGTTTGACCGTTTTGATACCGCTGGCGAAGGTGCACGTTACGCTGACTGGGGCGGTATTATTATTAATGGTAACGGCATTACTGACCAATGTACCGATGCAGAGCGCGGTGGCGCAACATGTAACGTCGCTTCAGAAGGTATTACAAGTTACTTTGGTGGTAACAATAATGCAGATTCTAGTGGCAATATTAAATGGGCTAAAATTTGGTACGCGGGTTCGGGTCCACGCGTTGGTGGTGAAGGCGATGATTTAAACTCTTTAACACTTAATGCTGTAGGTTCTGGTTCTGAGTTTGATTATTTACATATTCACCAAGGTTTTGATGATGGTATCGAAATTTTTGGTGGTGCTACAACGCTTAAACATGTTGCAGTAACAGATACGCAAGATGATTCATTTGACTTTGATGCTGGTTGGCAGGGTAAAGCTCAATACCTATTTATCCAGCACGGTACTGTAACGTTAAACGACGGCACAGTTGTAAACATGGGTAACAATGGCTTTGAATCTGATGGCGTTAAAGGTGCATCTTCTGAGCAAGTTTCTCCTTCTAACCCAACTGTTGCAAACGTCACTGTAATTACGACTGATGGCAACTCTGTGCGCGATGATGACCCTTCACAAGCATACAAGTTTGATGATCAGTTCAATTCAAGTATTTACAACGCCGTTATTATTAAGAAAAACGCGACAAATACACAGTGTATTCAATTCTCTGGTGACGGCGAAAAGCAAGCTGACAAAATTTCATTTACAAGTTCTGTAATGGCGTGCTCTGCAAACTTTACTGATACAGATACCTTTGCAAGTGGACCATTAGAAGGTCAAACCAAAACAGCATGGTTCGAAAATAGCGGTGCTAATCAAATTCTAACGGATGACGTAGTGCTTCTTGCTGATAATGGTTTTGCAACTAACACAGCAGCTAGCGAAGTAACGGTTACGGCCACTGATTTAAGTGCAACAGATTCATTCTTTGAAAACGTTAACTACATTGGTGCAGTATCGGATCAGGATACAGATTCTAGCTGGTATAAATGGGTTCAAGCAGCTGTTACAGCAGCCAATGCTGACTAACTAAGTACTGCATTTATAACCTCTAATTAAAGGCGCCTTGTGGCTTGTATATTAAGCGTAAGGCGCCTCTTTTGTATAACCTGATTAGGATTTTCTCATGTCTAAAAAACATAGACTCAATCAAATTACTTGGGCAATTGGCTTAGGCTTAGCTGCACAGTCTACAAGCCTTATTGCCGCCCAATCGGATGAACAGTTTACTAATTCACAAGAAATAGAAGAAGTTGTTGCTGTAGGTACGCGCTTACAAGGCAGCGCAGCCGCTGTTGTTGAAGAGCGTAAAAACCAAGCGTTTGTTGCCGATATTTTAGGTTCTGAACAATTAGCGCGTACTGGTGATAGTGATGCTGCATCTGCACTTAGGCGAGTAACAGGCTTGACGTTAGTAGATGGTAAGTTTATTTACGTACGCGGTTTAGGCGAGCGTTATTCAAGTGCTCGATTAAATGGGGCTTATATTCCAAGCCCTGATTTAACACGTAATGTAATCCCACTAGATATATTTCCTGCCAGTATTATTGAGAGTATGGCTGTTCAAAAAGCGTATTCGCCAGATATGCCCGCTGCGTTTGGTGGCGGTAATATTGATATAAGAACTAAAACAGCGCCAAGTGAATTTACAGCAGGATTTGAAGTAGGCGTAGGATACGATACAGCATCAGGCGATGGATTTACGTATAATCGTAATGAAGAGGGCATTCCAGAGGCTTTAAACAATGCGATATCACAATACCGTGGTAACTTTGGTATTGGCAATATAGTAAGTCGTGAAGGTTTTGTTGATGGTGAGCAAACCCGCGCTGAGCAAGCAACAGCGATTAACAATACATTGTTAAAGTCACTGCCACGTGGGTATGAGCTAAAAGATGAGTCGTTAGACCCTCGTTATAATGTTAAAGCGCATTATGGCGATAGCTTTGAAGAGTCTTACTTTGGCGGGAAATTTGGCTTTTTACTGGCTGGTGCATATAAAAATGAGTGGGATTTTGAAGAGCGTTTTAGCTCTGTAATCACTCAAGATCTTAAAAACCAGGATGGTTCAATTGATTGTACAACATCGCTTGCCACCGCAGATGATGTATCTAACTCGTGCTACAACACAGTCAAAAATTCACAGGTAACCACTGAGACGCAAAGTTATAACGGATCGCTTAGCCTTTCTTATAGGCTTGGTACACATAGTATTTCAGCTCAACAGCTTTATATTATCGATAATGAAGACGAATCAGAAATTGCTATTTCGCAAAGCCCTGCAGGTAGCTCTACGTTTAGTATTGCAGGCGATGGCGTTGCAAATCGTAACCATGCGTTTAATTACGAAGAGCGCCAGTTAAATATTACTCAATTTATTGGTCAACATACCTTTTTAGATTACATGGGAATAGGCGCTGATTGGCAATACACTGAAGCTAAAGCAACGACAGATATTCCTACCAGTGCGGATTTTGAATTTCGTGATAGTTATAATAACGATGGCAGCTATGCCGGTTCTACTATAACCGGCGATGATAACCGCGTAATTATGTCGTACACAAATATGCAAGAGCGCGTTAAGTCCTACGGCGGTAACTTTACATTACCACTGTCTTTTGACGCGATGGAAGTTGAGTTTAAGTTTGGTTACGATTTTTCTGATAGGGCGCGACTATTTAATACCTCAAGTTTTGCTATTAATAACAGTGGTGGCTCGGGTATTTCAATTAATGATGGAAGTGCTGATCCACTTAATAACAGTGGCTTTTTAACTGACGACTTCATTAATAATAACGCCATTTTAGTTGATTTTAATGAGCCTACAGCGCCTGATGCCGACGATTACATTGCCGCTCAAAAAGTTGATGCCGGTTATGCGTCATTTGATGTTTTTTACGATCAATGGATAAGAGTCAGTGGTGGTATTCGTTATGAAGAATTTAAGCAAACATCCATTGGTACATCGAGCCTTATTTTTGATCAGCAAGATTTAAATACTTTTTACGATCCTGAAAGAATTGAAGCGGGTTCTATTGTCACAGATGATTGGTATCCTGCATTGTCAGTTACTTACGTAGGCAGTGACGATTATCAAATTCGTTTAGGTTATGGCGAAACGGTTGTTCGACCTGACTTTCGTGAAGTTGTACCGGTAACTTATTATGACCCGTTAACTGATATCAGAACATTTGGCCGTACAGGTATAAAAAGTAGTCCCATTAAAAACTATGACTTACGTTATGAGTATTACGGGCAAGCGGGTAATTCATTTAGTGTAGCTGCCTTTTATAAAGACATAACAGCGCCTATCGAAACTGTACTAAATATTGGTGATGAAGATTACTCTGCGTCATTTATTAATGGTGAAACTGCCGAGGTTTACGGTATTGAGGCTGAATGGCTTCAGGACCTAACGTTTGCTGCAGAAGGTTTATTTACCAGTGGTAACATTACAATAAGTGATTCTGAGGCGTCTATCGATCCTGCACTTGCTGGCACGTTAACCAATCCTAAAAAGCGTATGACAGGTCACTCTCAATACGTAGTTAACTTACAACTTAATTACGATTCACTTGATGGTATGCACAGTAGCTCACTTGTTTATAACGTATTTGGTGAGCGTATATTAGCAGCTGGTGTGGCTAATCGTGATGATGCCTACGAGCAGCCATTTCATTCACTTGATTTAGTTTATACTTTTTATCCTGACTTTAACTCTAAGGTTAAATTTAAAGTTAAAAACTTATTAGATGAAGACCAAGAAGTCACACAATCAGATATTATTGTTCGATCTAAAGAGCAGGGTGTTACCTTTGACTTAAGTTACAGCTACGAGTTTTAAGCGTTTACTTTAATGTAATACTTCCTCGTAAGAGGTGAATAAATCCACCGCTAACCCTGTATTTAATACAGGGTTTTTTTATGACTATGAAAAAAATTTGAGTTCTACTTTATTCACTAGTTTTAGGGTGCTGGTGGTGTTATTTTGACGTTAATGAAAATTAAATCTCACGCAATGAATTTAATTTTTAATGTATTAAGGCATCTTTTATGAATCAAACAGTGGAACAAACAATGAAAAAAGTAGGATTAGTCGGTTGGCGAGGCATGGTTGGCTCTGTGTTATTAGAACGTATGCAGCAGCAAAGTGATTTTGCACTTATCGACACCACCTTTTTCACCACCTCACAAGCGGGTCAACTAGGCCCAGATATAGCAGGCGACGCAAAACCATTACTAGATGCAAGTGACGTTAGCGAACTTGCTAAAATGGATATTATTGTTACTTGCCAAGGCGGTGATTACACCAATGCGGTTTACCCTAAGCTTCGAGAGTCGGGTTGGGATGGTTACTGGATTGATGCAGCTTCAGCACTGCGTATGAGTGAGGACAGCATAATAGTGCTTGATCCTGTAAACAAAGATGTAATTGAACAAGGCTTAGCGCAAGGCGTTAAAACATTTGTGGGCGGTAACTGTACAGTATCGCTAATGCTACTTGCATTAGGCGGTTTATTTGAGCAAGACCTAATTGAATGGGTAAGCCCAATGACTTACCAAGCAGCGTCGGGCGCCGGTGCACGAAATATGAAAGAGCTTATTGCACAAATGGGCGCTATTCATGCAAGTGTTGCAGATAAACTAGATAACCCAAGCTCTGCTATTTTAGAAATTGATAAAATAGTAAGCGAAACAATGGCGTCGAGTGATTTACCACAAGATCAATTTGGTGTGCCACTAGCGGGTAGCTTAATTCCGTGGATTGACGTGCCTATGGCAAGCGGCCAATCTAAAGAAGAATGGAAAGCGCAAGTAGAAGCCAATAAAATTTTAGGTTCTTCAAAGCAACCAGTACCTATTGACGGTTTATGTGTGCGTATTGGCGCTATGCGTTGCCATTCACAAGCGATGACCATTAAATTACGTGAAGATATAAGCGTAGAAAAAATTGAAGAAATTTTAGCGTCTCACAACGAGTGGGTTAAGGTTATTCCAAACGAGCGCGAAATTAGCTCAACAGACTTAACACCCGTTAAAGTAACAGGCACTTTAAGCATTCCTGTTGGGCGTATTCGTAAATTAGCGATGGGTCCAAAATACATTAGCGCATTTACAGTAGGCGATCAGCTTTTATGGGGAGCGGCAGAGCCACTTCGTCGTATGTTACGCATAATTGTTGATGGTGAGTAATACCAATTCGCAATAATACTTGATCAATTTGAGGGGTTAAATCTGACGCTAACTACGTTAAAAATTTCTGATATAGAACAACTAAATAATGAAATTTTTGCCTTGTTATCGACACGATTTTCTTCCCTCAAAATAGATCACTTAATTAAGCGAGTTGGTATAATATATAATCAGTATTAACAAAAAGGGTTGGCAAATTGCTAACCCTTTTTGGTTTTATGAGTAATGAAGACTTAAACAATACTTATTTATGAATGTTTACTGTTGTTTATTATTGAACTTAAGTAAACTGTTTACACTGTGCAACAGCCTGTTCAAGTAACATTAATGACTTCTCACATAAATAATTTTGCCAATAAGCGGTTAGCATTTGTTAGCTCTTATTTTATCTCTGCAATCGCTATAAATACGGTTGTTTCTTGTTTTCTTATTTTTAGCAGTATTAATCACAGTGCCTCTCAAGAAAAACTTTACTGGTTTTTTACGCTAACGCTTATTTCGTTACTTCGAATAGTTAGTCATGTATTTGTTAACAAAGCTCACCCTTTTAAATATCATCTGTATTTTATAGGTTTATTATTAACAGCTTTAACGTGGGCTGCTTTTCCTATTTTGTTTTATGAAAACATGGGAATACAAGAGAAATTTGTCTCTCTGGTTGTTTTTAGCTCCCTAGCTGGTGGCGGTGTTAATGTTTTAGCCTCTGATATTCGCTCATCACTGTCGTACATAACCTGCTTGTTGGTTCCATTTAGTATTTTATTACTTTTGCAGCCAATAGAAGATGAAAATGTATTGGGTGTTTTAGGACTCGTTTTATGGTTTATATTATGTTTTGTAACGGCTATACGCAGTGCAAAAGATGTAAAGTCATCTATTAATAATGAACTTAAGTTAGATCAATTCATTGAAAACTTAGAAAATGAAGTGCAAGTTCGTACTGAACAAATAATCCTTTTAGAGCAAAAAGACAATCTAACTAAATTGTTTAACAGGGGAAGTTTTGTTTCTAATGTTGAACTTGATTTAGCCAATCAAAGTGATGATATTAAAGCTGTTTTATTTTTAGATATGGATGATTTTAAAATCATCAACGATAAATATGGTCATGATTTTGGTGACTTTGTATTAGCCCAAACAGGTAAACGATTAGTTGAAACACAAACCCAAGGCGACTTTATTGCGTGTAGGTGGGGAGGGGATGAGTTTATTTTTTATTCTCGTAGTAACACCGAAGACGAGCTTTTTGACTGTGTTTTTAGATTAGTTAAAACTTTAACGAAAACAGTGAGTATGGATAGCTATCAAGTAAATCCCTCTTTTAAGGTTGGGCTGTATTTTACGCGCGAAAATTTTGTTCTTGAAGACGCGATTAAATATGCTGATGTGGCTATGTATGAAGGTAAGAAAAGCCGTAACGAAATATCGGTATTTGACGAGCGGATGCACGAATCGCTTAAAAGAGAAGAAGTACTTCGTAGCTCTATTAAAGAATGCGTAGATAAAGGTGACTTTCATCTGTGTTATCAACCTATTGTTGATATAACTACAAATGAAATAACAACGTTTGAAGTACTACTTCGTTGGCAATTTAATGATGAATTTATTCCGCCTTCAGAATTTATAGATATTGCTGAGCGATATGGAAAAATTAATATATTAGGTGAGTTTGTACTTGAGCAAGCTATTGCGAGCCTAAGTAAGTTAAATGCGGTAAATAGTAATATTGGACTGTCTATTAATGTGTCGGTGTTGCAACTAGAAAACCATAACTTTTTAGAATTTTTGGTTGGGCTTTTAAATAGATACGCAGTTAAACCATACAATGTCCATTTAGAAATAACAGAAACAGTGATGATTAAAAATTTACCGTATTTGTCAAAAGTGATTACGGCCATAAAAAATACCGGTGTACGTATTTCAATAGATGACTTTGGTACTGGTTTTTCTTCTATATCAGTTTTAAAAGAGCTATCAGTTGATTATATTAAAATAGATAAATCTTACATTGATAATATTTGTGAATGCTCAAAAGATAAAAGTATTGTATCTGCGGTAACTAACATGTCGCACATGATTGGTTGCCAAGTAATAGCGGAGGGCGTAGAAAACACAGCTCAGTTAACGTTATTACAAAGTTTACAAATTGATAAATACCAAGGCTTTATATTCAGTAAACCGGTTAGGTTTGATAAAGCATTAGCACTGATAAACTAAAGATACGTATCCACTATATATTCAATTAAGCATTGCTGCATAAATTAAGATTGTGCAGTAATGTTCTATTTGAAATACCAGATTTAAGCTAGTTTTAGATAAATTGTAAGCCATAACGGTAGTGTTTAGAAATCTGTGTCATTTCAGTATTATTAAGAAAACAGGAGTGACACATGACTCAATCTTTCGATTTCAACAAAGCATTAGCTGAACTTCAAGCTGGTAAAGGTCTTAC
>NZ_JADYXB010000016.1:0-100109 GCF_015864485.1 Pseudoalteromonas sp. SWN166 | reverse complement strand
TGGCAGAAAGCCTCATTCTAGAGCCTCGAAGGGAGCGAAGTTTTCCTCGCTCAGTCAAGCCAAGACCGCAGCGGTACGCTAGAAATAAAAAAGCCGCTCACCTTAAGTGAACGGCATTAGCAGTAATTGCTCCCTTTATAATTTATTGTTCCCAATAAACCTGCTCTAAACAATCTTCGCGTTCAGGTAAGCCTCGAGATAAACGTGGAGAATGCTGAACTAATACTTCATAACTGGCTCGGTTAGCATATTTACTAATTTGCGATAGTGACGAATAAGTAATAGCTTGTTGTTGATGCTTAGCTGAGTTTGCCACATTAAGTTTATGATAAACATTCGCTGATAAATCATGAAGCACAGCTGCTAATGCACAATCACCTGCACCATTGGTGTTTTTGATTGAATCAGGTCCACCCATAAATGGGGCCGTATGACTATATGCTCTGATAGGTTCATCACATTCATCTTTGCGCATAGCACGTGAAAATTCGTAACGGTTAAAATCAGGTATTGCACCTGGTAATAACGGATATTCGGTTTCACGCTTTAAACTTTCGTCAACGTAGCCAGCCATAAACAAGCCTTTTTCGCCAGCGGTGCAAATAACTAAATCTACCCAATCAAGTGCTTTATCAGCAGCTAAAAGAGGATCTTCAAAACCCGTAATCGCTAAACCTTCTTCTTCGTTCATAGCAAGAATATCAACATGCTTTTCAACGAAGCTTGCCCACCAGGTAGGGTCTTGTTCAATTAAGAACTTAGTACCAAGTGTAAGTACTACTGGCACACCTGCATCATTAGCGTATTTAACAGCTTGCATGGTGGCTTCAGTCATTGTTTCGCTACCTTGAGTACGCATAAGATAGGCACTGATCACTAACGCTGATGAATTTTCAATAAGGTCTTTATCGATAGATTCAGGACGTAAGTGATTCATTAGGCCTGCACTTATTGCAAAAGTACGCTCACCTGTTTCATCAATTAATGTAAAACAACGGCCTACAGGCCCATCAACTGGTTGAAGGTAGTTTAAGTCTACACGGCTTGAGGTATTACATAAAAAACGGTAAGCGTAGCTACCTATTTTTATATTTTCGCTCATTACGCCTAATAAAACTGAGCGATCATCTGCAAGTACAGAGTAGTTGTGCATAGTGTTACCAATGGTTCCACCGGCAAACTCAAAATCAACCATATCGTTTAATTTTAAACGATCGTATAAGGCGTTTGTTGTGTCGCTATCAATAACTTGCGACATACCCCTACGTAGTTGAAATTCGTCAAGGAAAGCTTGATCAACTTTTGCCTCTATATCAACAACGATCTGATCGATACCCGTAATATAACTACGTTGTAATCGCTCTGTTGCGTTAAGTTGATTGGTAAGTGGATCTTTGGCTTCCACTGGAAAATAATGTTTATGCCTGCGGCGTCCAGGAAATTTCATTTGCTACCCGTGTTGTGAGCTAAATAAAAAAAGCGTGCGATTATAACGTAAATCAGCACTACTGAGCCATGACAAACAGGTAAATAGTGTTTTATTTTTGCAATAAAGTAATGAATGGCGCACTTTAGAGTGGTAACTAGGTATAATTACAGCATAAAAAGTTATTAAAGTAGAAATAATGAACGAACCATTTGATGACTCCTACTGGATGGAGCAAGCGCTTTTGTATGCAAAGCAAGCAGAGCTGCTTGATGAAATTCCGGTTGGAGCGATTGTAGTAAAAGATAACCAGCTTATTTCAGTCGGGTATAACCGTTCAATTACCGATAACGATCCATCTGCACATGCTGAAATGATTGCAGTGCGAGAAGCAGGAAAGCTACTTAACAACTATCGTTTAATTGATTGTACGTTGTATGTAACGCTTGAGCCGTGTTCTATGTGTGCGGGATTGTTAGTGCATAGCAGAATAAAGCGTTTAGTGTTTGGAGCAGTTGATGCGAAAACAGGATCTGCAGGTTCAATTATGAACTTATTACAAGAACCAATGCTAAATCATCAAGTTGAGGTGTGTGGTGGTGTTTTGGCACAGCAGTGCGGTGATACTATTTCGGATTTTTTTAAACTAAGAAGGGCTCAAATTAAAGCAGCTAAAAAAGCTGCTCGTGATGATCAAGTAAATAAGGCTTGCTAAGTTAACTGGCTATTGGCTCTACTTCTGACTCAGCCATTTGCTGCATAGCAAACATTCTGCGACGCCAGATGATTTTTTTATGAAGCTTACGTAACATAACACGACGGCGCGTAGCTGTTGAGTATATTACATTACGTTTTAATTTTTGTGTGCGTCTACGTTTTAGCATATTTTCTCCTAATGCAAGAGTGAGAAAGGCACAGGGTATATCTTATAAAATAATGATATACAATTAACACACATTAGTGATCATTTGATGACAAGTAAACAGATATTTAATTTACTTAAATTTTGCTTAACGACATGCTCTAAAAACGGATACCTATATTAATCTTAGTTATTATTTTCACTCGATTGTTTGGGCTCAATTATAGGTTGTTGTTTTTGTGTTGAAGCTTCATCTGCCTCATTTTTTACCGCATTCTTTACTTCATTTTTTTCGTTTAGTTTGGGCTCTTTATCAGCATCAGTGCTCAGCTCTGTAATTGGTTCTGGTTCAGGCTTTACGGCAATGGCATCATTCTCATCTAACCAAACAAGTGCATCGTAATAACGGCGAATATTATCAACATATTTAACAGCTACATCGCCTCGGGCATAACCGTAGCGAGTTTTACGGTAATAGCGTTTTTTAATTAATAGTGGTAGGCGTTTCTTTACATCAGCCCATTTGTCGGGGCTTGCGCCTTGCTGTTCGGTAATTATACGTGCATCGTTAACGTGCCCCCAACCTACATTGTACCCGGCCAAAGCAAGCCATGTGCGGTCGGGTTGCGGGATACGGTCAGGAATACGTTTAATAAGCTTGCTTAAGTATTTAGCGCCGCCACGAATGTTTTGCTCCGGTTCTAACCGGTTAGTAACACCTACTTGTTTGGCTGTGCTGCGTGTTAACATCATGATGCCTCGTACGCCAGTCGGTGATTTAGCACGAGGGTTCCACATCGACTCTTGATAACTGAGTGCGGCTAATAAACGCCAATCCAAGCTTCCTGAATACTGTTTAAACCATGGGCTATATGTTGGGAGCGTTTCTTTAATTGCTTCTATATAAGCAAGGGTATTTACATAATTAAATTGGCGCACGTGACCAAAATACTTTTCTTCGAGTACGTAGAGCTGGTTACTTTGCTTAACGTCACCAAAAAATGGCACCAATAACGCATATAAAGAGTCGTCATCTGATTTGTTGAGTACCCATGCAATCGGGTCGTTATGGCTAACTGAAAAGCCGATGCTTAAATTGGGGTGATAACGGCGAAACAACGATAATGTATGTGTATCGGCTAGGGTGTAATCTATCTCGCCATCAATAACCGCTTGAAGTAATTCTTCTTCATCAAACTCTTCGCTCTCTATCCAGGTAAGGTCTGGATTGTTCTTCTTCATTTTTTGTAGAGTAAGCGAGTGGCTACTTTTAGCTATAACAGTAAAGTTACCGTCTAAATCGTCAAACTCTCGAGGACGAACGCGACCTTGCTTATAAACTAATTTTTGGCTGATTGTTCTGTAAGTTGGCCCAAAGCGATATTGCTCTGCACGGGTTTTATTATAGGTAAGTCCTGAGGCTATTAAGTCTAAATCACCGCTTTCAAGGCGTTCAAACATGTCTGATAAGTTAAAGAAAGGGACTATTTCAAGCTCTACACCTAAATATTCAGCGAAGGCTTGAGATAACTCATATTCAAAGCCTTGCTCACCTTGAACGGCTTGATAATAATTACTAGCACTCGCAAGGGTACCCACACGTATTTTATTGTGTTCTTTTATTTGGGCGAGTTGAGTTGGCTGCTCTTGCATATCGCATGCACATAACAGCATAACTAAAGTAATGATTATTATTAGTTTTTCTTTGAACATTGAGTGCCCCTTAAGCTCGCCAGTCACCGTTATAGCAAAACTAAGCCATCGCGTCACTTTACCTTTTATTTTATTAACCAAAAGAGGCTATAAATAAAGCTAAAAAGTTAATTTTATGAAAAGCGTAATTTTGAGTTAAATCTGAATGCTAATTGGACTATAATGCGTGCCTAAAATATCGTTCAATCCCTAACCCCGGATGAAATTACCTATGTTGATCCTTCGTGGTGCACCAGCACTGTCAGAGTTCAGAGTTAATAAAATTTTAGCGCGTTGCCAACAATCGCAACTTCCAGTCACTAACGTATACGCCGAGTATGCTCACTTTGCCGATTTAACATCGCCGTTGAGTAGCTCCGAGCAAACCAAGCTTGAAAAACTATTAACTTACGGTCCAACTATTGCTGAGCATACCCCAGCCGGCAAACTTGTACTTGTTACACCTCGCCCAGGTACCATTTCACCTTGGGCATCTAAAGCAACCGATATTGCCCATAACTGTGGTTTAAAACAGGTTCACCGTGTTGAACGCGGTATTGCTTATTATGTTGAAGGTGACTTAAACGCAGAACAACTTGCACAAGTAATTGCGTTATTACACGACCGTATGACCGAAGCCACGCATAGTGAGCTTGAAGATGCTGCACAACTGTTTCGCAGTGATGCACCGCGCCAAATGTCGTCTGTTGATATTTTAGGTGGCGGACGCGAAGCATTAGCAATAGCCAATGTTGAGCAAGGTTTTGCCCTTGCTGATGACGAAATAGATTACTTGGTAGAAAACTTTATAAAGTTAGGACGTAACCCTAACGACATCGAATTGTTTATGTTTGCACAAGCAAACTCAGAGCATTGTCGCCATAAAATATTTAATGCTGACTGGACAATTGATGGAAAAGAGCAGCCAAAATCGCTGTTTAAAATGATTAAAAATACGTTTGAGTTAAATCCTGAAAATGTATTGTCGGCGTATAAAGATAACGCGGCAGTAATGAAAGGCTCAAAAGCGGGTCGCTTCTTCCCAAATGCGCAAGGTGAATATGCGTATCATCAAGAAGACATTGAAATACTAATGAAAGTTGAAACGCATAACCACCCAACAGCTATTGCCCCATTCTCAGGTGCGGCTACAGGCTCTGGTGGTGAGATTCGCGATGAAGGCGCAACTGGTCGTGGCTCTAAGCCAAAAGCAGGTTTAGTTGGCTTTACTGTATCAAACTTACGTATTCCAGGTTACGAGCAACCATGGGAAAGCGATTTTGGTAAGCCGAGTCGTATTGTTAACGCGCTTGATATAATGACAGAGGGACCACTAGGTGGCGCTGCATTTAATAATGAGTTTGGTCGTCCTAACTTATTAGGCTACTTCCGTACTTACGAAGAAAAAGTAACAAGCCATAATGGCGAAGAAGTACGTGGTTACCATAAACCCATTATGCTTGCCGGTGGTTTAGGTAATATTCGCTCTGATCATGTTCAAAAAGGCGATATTCCTATTGGCGCTAAATTAATTGCGCTAGGTGGACCTGCAATGAACATTGGTTTAGGCGGTGGTGCTGCATCAAGCATGGCTTCAGGTCAATCAAACGAAGATTTAGATTTTGCTTCAGTACAACGCGAAAACCCAGAAATGGAACGTCGTTGCCAAGAAGTTATCGATAAATGTTGGCAGCTAGGTGACGAAAACCCAATTGCATTCATCCACGATGTAGGTGCTGGCGGTTTATCAAATGCGTTCCCTGAGCTTGTTAATGATGGCGGACGTGGTGGTAAGTTCCAATTACGTAGCATTCCTAACGATGAGCCAGGCATGGCACCACACGAAATTTGGTGTAATGAATCACAAGAACGTTATGTACTCGCTGTTGGCGTAGAGGACTTTGATCGCTTTGAAGCAATTTGTAAGCGTGAACGTGCCCAGTACGCTGTTATTGGTGAAGCAACAGCTGAACCTCACTTAACAGTGTCAGACAGCCATTTTGAAAATAACCCTGTTGATTTACCGCTGGACGTATTATTAGGTAAAGCACCTAAAATGCACCGCGATGTAACGTCAAAGCAAGTTGTTGGTAAAGCGCTTGATACTACATTAATAAATGCAGCAGATGCAGCGCAGCGCTTAATGCGTTTACCAGCCATTGCAGAAAAAACATTCCTAATCACAATCGGCGATCGCTCAGTTACGGGTTTAGTAGCACGCGATCAAATGGTCGGTCCTTGGCAAGTACCTGTTGCTAACTGTGCTGTAACTGCGGCAACGTATGATACTTACCACGGTGAAGCTATGTCACTCGGTGAGCGTACTCCTGCAGCATTACTTAATTACGGTGCATCTGCTCGTTTAGCTGTAGCTGAGTCGTTAACTAATATTGCCTGTGCAAACATCGGTAGCCTTGAAAACATTAAGTTATCGGCAAACTGGATGGCAGCAGCGGGTCACCCAGGTGAAGATGCTGGTTTATACGAAGCGGTTAAAGCCGTAGGGGAAGAGCTTTGTCCTGCGCTTGGTTTAACGATTCCAGTGGGTAAAGATTCTATGTCAATGAAAACGACATGGAAAGATGAAGGTGATTCACAAGAGAAGTCAGTAACATCGCCGCTTTCACTGGTTATAACTGCGTTTGGTCGTGTTGACGACGTACGTAAAACAGTAACGCCACAACTGCGCACAGATAAAGGCGACACATCGCTTATATTAGTTGATTTAGGTGCGGGTAAAAACCGCATGGGTGCATCAAGCCTTGCGCAAGTTTATAAGCAATTGGGTGATGTAACACCTGATGTTGATAGCCCTGAGTTATTAAAAGGCTTTTATAACGCAATGCAAGCACTTGTGGCTGATAGTAAGTTACTTGCTTATCATGACCGCTCAGACGGTGGTTTATTTACCACTGTTGCTGAAATGGCGTTTACGGGTCATACCGGTGTAACGGTTGATTTAGCTGACTTAACAGGTTCAGACATTGAAGCACTTTATAACGAAGAGCTAGGTGCCGTAATCCAAGTAGCAAATGCTGATTTAGATGCAGTAAATGCGGTGTTTGAACAACATGGTATAGCAGCAATTAGCCACAACATTGGCACGCTTAACAGTGACGATGCGATTATATTTAACCGTGGCGAAAATACGGTACTTAATCATACGCGTACTGAGCTTCGTACTATTTGGGCTGAAACAACGTATCAAATGCAAGCACGCCGTGATAACCCTGAATGTGCTAAGCAAGAGTTTGATGCTAAATTTGATGCAAAAGATCCAGGCTTAAACGTAAAACTTAACTTTGATTTAAACGAAGATATAGCGGCGCTATACATTGCAACCGGTGCTAAACCACAAATGGCTATTTTACGTGAGCAGGGTGTTAACTCTCATTTAGAAATGGCTGCAGCGTTTAATCGCGCAGGTTTTGCAGCCGTTGATGTACACATGAGCGACATTTTAGAAGGTCGTTTAACACTAGATCAATTTAAAGGTTTAGTGGCCTGTGGTGGTTTCTCATACGGTGACGTACTTGGTGCGGGTGAAGGTTGGGCTAAGTCTATTTTGTTTAACGACATGGCACGCGATCAGTTCCAAAATTTCTTCCACCGTGAAGATACCTTTAGCTTAGGTGTATGTAACGGTTGCCAAATGTTATCAACGTTAAAAGAGTTGATCCCTGGCACTGAACATTGGCCGCGCTTTGTAACTAATAAATCAGAGCGTTTTGAAGCACGCTTTAGTTTAGTAGAAATACAAGAAAACCCGTCTGTGTTCTTTAACGGAATGGCTGGCTCGCGAATGCCTATAGCGGTTTCTCATGGTGAAGGTCATGCTGAGTTTGCAAACGATGCAGCCACTAAAGCGGCGCTTAATAGCGGCACTGTAGCGGTTAAGTTTGTAGATAACTATGGTAACCCTACAACGCAGTACCCAGCTAACCCTAATGGATCTCCAGAAGGTATTACAGGTATTACGTCAACTGATGGTCGCGCCACTGTAATGATGCCGCATCCAGAACGTGTATTCAGAAGCGTTGCCAACTCTTGGCATCCTGATGAGTGGAACGAGGATAGCCCATGGATGCGCATGTTCCGTAATGCACGTAAAAACGTAGGTTAATTATAATTACGTTTATACAAGTTAGATTCATAATCTTACTGTAAAATAAAAAAGGCTGCATTGTGCAGCCTTTTTTGATTAGTATAGTTTTAGCTAAAAGCACAAAGCATTTAAGGATAGTATGTTTAAGCGAGTTGGTTTAATTGTTGGTGTTTTATTGCTAAGTACCTTGCTGCTTGGTTATGTATTTTGCTTGCCGCTATTGCAGTGGGTTATAGCGCCTGAGCTCAAAAAAGCAGGCATTACGTTAAGTTGTCTCGATTTTTCAATTACGTCTGAACTAAATATTCATGCTGACAGAGTGTGTGTAAATTATCAAAATCAACAATTACAACTCACTGGTATTACTGCAAATACAAAGCGTGTAGATATTAAAAATGCTGTGCTAACGGTTAATCCTTTCCCTAAAAGCGATAATGCTAATCAACTTGCTAAAAATCTCGATTTAACGCTGCCTTCAACCCGTCCATTAATCAGCATTAAACAGCTTGTAGTAAAAAGTGAACAGCTCAATAAGCCACTAAAAATAAGTATATTGGAACCCACACTAAATCAGTTTAATGTCACTGGTGATATAAACGCGAGTGCAACTTTGGCTGCTGATAAAATAAGTGGTCAGTTTGAAGTTGATGACACTCTTTTAAAGCAAGTCATAAACACTAAAAAGACCTTAATAGCTGGCGTTAATTTTAATACTCAGCAAGAGTTTAGCTTTGACGGTATAGAGCTTAAATTAAATGGCAATATTAGTGCCCAGTTTGCTTATATTTATGAGCAATGTCAGGTCAACGTATTAACCACTGGCAAGTTGGCAACTCATTTTAATTTAAACAGCCAAGCGTTAATGCTTAATACTGACCTGCTTAATAACAAAATTAATCTAACACCAAGCTGTACTGAGTTAATTCCACCAAGTGAATACGCAGGCTTTGTGAGCAATCAAGTTCCTTTAAATTGGCAACTTAAACTCCCTCAATCAATTCGCTTAGAAGGGAGTGAGCTGAGCTTACCTGCAATTAATTTGGTGAGTGAGGGCGATAAGCAATTTGATATTTTAATGACAGATACAGCACTTAATATTAAATCGCCACTTGAAAACGTACAGACAAATTTATCAGCTCAAATAAGCACACCCGATATAAATAATTTCAGCGTTAATGCTCAGTTAGTGGGCACTGCTATTAAAGGCGATTACGCGGTTGCGCTTGAAAGCTTGCCTGAATTTGTTCCTGCAACAGCGAATGGGCTTAGCCTTAGTGGTCGCTTTGATTTAAGTGAGTTTATTGACTCAAAACCAGTTGGGCTTATAAATGCTAAATTAACGCTCAATAGTGTAGATGCATTTGATATAAGCGCAGTGCAATACCAAGGTGATTTAACTGCAAAAATGGATAAGCAGTTAAACGCAGAAGTAACATTAACGCATCAATTTAAAAGCGCACAATATAAAGAATTTAAAGCAACGGATATAAGTAACACATTAACAGCAAATGCTAATTTAGGCGTGGGCGAGTTATTTGCCGAGTTAACAGCAAAAACGAATATGAAGGCTGTTAATAGCCCTGACATAAAACTTAATAATATAAAAGTAGACTCTACGGGGCTACAAAGCCGTGCACTAAAAGCCAGTCATCACGCATTTATAAACGATGTCGAGTTAGTGATAAATCATCATGTATCGGCGCAAGCTCATCCGTTTGAAGTTATTATTCCTGAGCAAAGTGTGTTGCCGTTAAATACGTTTATTAGTCAATTTGAACCACTTGCGCAACTAACCGAGGGTAAATTTAATGGCTATATTAGTGGTGATGTAAACTTGCAAAACGCTTCATTCAATATAGGGGTTACTCACATAGGTGCACTTTATAACGATTACCTTGCGAGTGATTTGAATAGCGTATTTAGCGGGCAATATAATTCAGGTAAGCTTAATGTAAAACCAACTACCTTTAATTTAAATGAATTTAGAGCCGGTGCTGTTGTAAAAAATATTAAAGGGCAGTGGCAAGTTAACGATAATAGCGCTCTAGTAAACGATATAACAGGCGATGTATTTGGCGGCGAGTTTTCGTTAGATACCTACACATTAGGTCAGCCAAACCAAGTTGCTAATGTTAAGTTTGAAAATATTGATGCGAGTAAACTCGTTACACTCGATGATAAGTCGGGCATTGTATTAACGGGACGCTTAGCAGGCGCGTTGCCAGTCCACTTTAATAGTGGTGAAATTGAAATAATTGATGGCAGTTTATTTAGCCAAGGCACAGGTAATTTAAAAATTACTAATAACGTAGCGTTTGATTCGGTGATGCAGCAACAGCAAGAGTTGCAACCTGTGTTAGGATTATTAACAAATCTAGATATTCAAAAGTTAAATAGTAGTGTTGTACTAAAAAGTGATGGTTGGTTAAAACTCGGTGTTAATTTACAAGGTTATAATAAAGCAGAGCAGCAGCAAGTTAACTTTAACTACAATCATGAAGAAAACGTATTTACACTTTTACGCGCATTGCGTTTAAGTGACGAAATCACACAAAAAGTTGAGCAACAATACTCACAAAAAGGAAACTAATAATGAGACAGTCGTTATCGATAAAAGTACTGCTCGCGCTGGGTGCTATTAGCGTACTAAGTGCCTGCACGCACCGTGTTGAGGTGTCTGCAAAAGAGCCTATTACAATTAATTTAAATGTGAAAGTTGATCACGAAATTCGCGTAAAAGTAGACAAAGAACTCGACAGTTTATTTAGTGACGACAGTGAGTTATTTTAAGGAGCCATAACATGAATACGAAGAAAAAATTAAATATTATTACATTACTTAGTGCTGTATGTATGTCGTTCTCTGCGTGGGCTATTAGCCTTGATGACGCTAAAAACCAAGGTTTAGTCGGTGAAGATAGCTCTGGTTATTTAGGGCTTGTTGTACAAAATGCAGAAGCAAAAGCAGTTGTTGATGACATAAATACAAAGCGTAAAGCGCAGTACTTAAAGCTGGCTAAAAAGAATAATTTATCACTTTCACAAGTAGAGGCACTCGCCGCTGCCAAAACAATTGAAAAAACGCAAAGTGGTCATTATGTTGAAGTGAATGGTAACTGGGTTAAAAAATAGCGACCCAGCTAGCCTTATTTTGCTAAAACTAAGAACAAAATTAAGAATAAAACCGAGCCTCTAAGCGCTCGGTTTTTTACAGCCTTCGAGTAACTGCTGCCAAAAATCAATACCCTTACGCCTTGCTAGGTTTATATTATGCTCTGGAATAGATTCAGGCTCGTTATAACTATCAAGTGCTTCGCTCATACTGGCTTCGCGGATTAAATGCAAAGTAGGAAAGGGCGCTCTATTTGTGTAGTTTGCTGCATCGGTTTCATCGCTATCGGCAAATACGTAATCAGGGTGAAAGTTAGCAATTTGATACTTGCCTTCAAACCCTTGTGAGACTAACAGCGCATTAGCTAAATCGACCAAGTCTAAATAATCTTCAAAGTCACTAAAGCCGTTATCAAACATGATAAGCGTCGTTTCGCGCTCTGGTTCGCGGTCAAGTTCAACACATTGCTCAAGCATATCCATTACGGCGTCATCCATGCTCGTTGCTGGGCTTACGATGTAATGAATACAATTATTTTCTACTTCTTTGCGGGCAAACGGGCAAAAGTTATATTTAACAATAACAGATGATACCCATTCGCGGGTTTGGCTTATGGCTATGTTGGTCACGATTTTGGCTCTAAATATTGGTTAATAATGGTAAGTGTTTTTTGTATAGCCCCTTGGTTTTTAGCAACGCATTGAGCAGCTTTAATACCTAAGGTTTGGCATGCTTTTGTATTTTGGCTAAACGTTATAAGCTGTTTTGCAAGCTCGTCGTTGTTATCAACCACTACAGCGCCTTTAAGCTTTATAAGCTCAGGGTAAACATGATCAAAATTGTATGTATGCGGACCCGTTATTACGCCCACCGAAAATGCTGCTGATTCTAATGGATTGTGCCCACCTCTACGTATTAAGCTGCCGCCAATAAAGCTCACATTTGCAGCGCCATATAAACACTGTAGTTCACCAAGCGTGTCAGCAAGGAGGACTTGCTCATTGCTATAGTTATTTTTGCTGCGGCGGCTAAAACTAAGCGGGCTTTGTGTTAAAAAATCAGCTACTTTATCAAATTGCTCTGGGTGGCGCGGAGCAATTATAAGTAATGCATTAGGTTGTTTTTTTAGTAACTGTTGGTGAGCTGCCAATACTAATTCATGTTCTACAGGATGTGTTGAGCCTGCAACCCATACAAAACGTTCGCCATTGTTGTGTTCATTACTGATACCTTCATGACAGCTATGTTCATTGCGACTATAAAGCTGTTTAAGGTTGAGTACCTTGGCTAATTGCTCGTCACTCGGTGTTATATCAAATTTTATCGAACCTGTTACATGGCTTTTTGACTTATCAAGACCAAGCTCTATAAAACGCTCCGCATCTGCTTTGTTATGGCTCGCAAGAACTGTAATTGAGCGCATAATAATATGCGTTAGCTTAGCGACTTTTTGATAGCCTTGCTGCGACTTTTCAGAGAGTCTTGCATTGATGACAAGTACCTGTATGTTTTTTTTATTACTTATCGCCATTAAATTTGGCCATAGCTCGGTTTCTAAAATACATAATGCTTGTGGTTTTACACGCTTTAAAAAACGCGCCGTTGCAAATGGAAAATCGATTGGTAAATAGCTACACGCTACAGTATTTTTAAACTGGTTTAGTATTTGCTCTCTGCCTGTTGGTGTATTACAGGTTATAAGAATATTTAAATTTGGATGCGCTTTTTGAAGCGCTTTAATAAGTGGTGTTGCGGCAAGTACCTCACCAACAGACGCACAATGAAAAACTAAAGGTTTAGCTTTAGTCGAAAATAAAGACTTACTGACAAACCCAAAGCGCTCTTTAAAGTGTGCACGATAGCCTTGGTTTTTTTTACCTCGTAAAATATAGAGATAAAATACAATCAGTGGGCTAATAAAAATTAATGCTAAGGAGTAAAAAATGCGTGCCATACTGATCTTTCTTAAAGGGAAGTGGCGTTAGTTTACCGTGAAATAGCTGTTTTCTAAACATACTCGCAATAAAATATGGTCTGGGTTCAGTTATAACCCGATAAAATGCACACAATTAAATAAAATTATGGAATAATGGATTTAATTTTTCCCTGCTATTTCAGTTCCTAGAGGAATTTTTCATGTCAATTATCGATTCAGTGGCAGCTAGCTACGTTGAAACATTAAACCGTCATCAAGCATTATTTGAAACGATGGAAGCTTATCATCAAGAATCTATGCAACTGTTAGAAGCGTGTCACAGTGCATTACAAGCTGGTGGCAAGATTGTTTGGTTTGGTAACGGTGGTAGTGCAGCAGATGCTCAGCATTTAGCGGCAGAATTTGTAGTGCGTTACAAATTAGAGCGTGGTCCGCTTGCCTCAATGGCACTGACCACCGACACCTCTATTTTAACCGCACACAGCAACGATTATCATTTTGATACAGTGTTTGAACGTCAAGTTCAAGCGCTATGTAAACCAGAAGACTTAGTAATTGGTTTAACCACGTCAGGTACTAGTAATAATATTAATTTAGCATTAGAAGCTGCAAATAAACTAGGGGCTTTTACAGTGGCATTAACTGGGCGTGATGGCGGTAAAGTAAAAGATATTGCTAAGTTACCTATCATTATAAAAAATGACGAAACAGCACGTATTCAAGAAGCTCACATGTTTATAGGTCACTGGTTATGTGAAGCCATGGATATGGTTGTTGCGGAGCAGCAGTAATGGATTTATCGTTATTAAAAAATTTATCGGCAGCACGGATATTGGTTGTTGGCGACGTAATGCTAGACCGTTATTGGTATGGCGATACAGGGCGTATTTCGCCTGAAGCGCCAGTCCCTGTTGTTAAGGTAAGTAAATTTGAAGACAAAGCGGGCGGCGCAGCTAACGTTGCAAAAAATATAGCCCGGTTAGATGCAAAAGTTGGCTTACTGGGCTTAATTGGTGAAGACGAAAGCGGGCAGATTTTAGAGACTATTCTAAAAGGTGAAAAAATAAATTCACAATTAGTCAGTGTATGTGATTTACCGACTATTTCAAAAATGCGTGTTATTAGTCGTCATCAACAACTCGTTCGTCTTGATTTAGAAGAAACATTTACTGAGCAACACAGCCAACTTTTATTAAACCGTTTAGAGCTTGTGCTAGATGAATACGACTTTATTGTGTTCTCTGATTACAGCAAAGGATCTTTGAGTTTAATTAAAGAGATGGTAAGTCTTGCTAAAAGTGCGGGTAAAACAGTTTTAATCGACCCTAAATCGCCAGATTTACATTTATATGAAGGTGCTGATTACATTACACCTAACTTACATGAGTTCAAGTTAGCGGGTGGTCAAACCGATTCAGAAGAAGCTTTAGCAGCAAGTGCGCGTGATTTAATTAGCAAAAATGGCATTAAAGCCATGTTGCTTACGCGTTCTGAGCAAGGTATGTCGCTTATTAACGCAGATGAAAAGTTTGATTTTGCAGCACAAGAACTTGAAGTAAGCGATGTTACTGGCGCTGGCGATACTGTTATAGCAACACTGGCGGTAATGCTTGGCGCGGGCATGGAACCTAAAGATGCAGTCGAAATTGCTAATTTAGCGGCAGGTATAGCGGTTAGTAAATTTGGCGCAGCGACTGTCTCGCCAGAAGAATTAAGTCGTAAGCTTGGACAGTATTTACATACTACTGGTGAGCATTATCAAACTCCATTTGATGATGTACTTCAACATATTGAATTTGCAAAACAAAATGGCGAAACCATTGTATTCACTAATGGCTGCTTTGATATTTTACATGCTGGGCATGTACGTTATTTAGCGCAAGCTAAAGCACGAGGCGATAGGTTGGTTGTTGGATTAAATAATGATGAATCTATTACGCGTTTAAAAGGGGCAGATCGTCCTATTAACCCACTAGATGAGCGTGCAATGGTACTTAGCGCACTTTCATCAGTTGATTGGGTTATTCCGTTTGGCAGTCTAGATGAAAACGATACTCCCGCTAAATTAATTGAGCAAATAAGCCCTGATATTTTAGTTAAGGGTGGCGACTATACCGTAGAGCAAATAGCAGGTGCTGAGCATGTACTTCGCCATGGTGGAAAAGTTGAAGTACTTGAATTTTTAGATGGATGCTCAACATCAAAAGTAATTAGTAAAATTAAACAGTAATTACTGATTTAGTTTGCTTAAAAAATACAAAAAGGGATGAAAACACTGTTTTCATCCCTTTTTTAATTTTAATACGTTACTTTATTAAAAGTAACTTATTAAAAATTGAATTCGTACTTAGCAAATGCAGAAGTATCGTTTTCAGCACCGTCGTTGTTAGATGCAAAAGCACCTAAAGTGACGCGCCCTCCCATAGAGAGCATTCTGTAACGCAGTTCTAATTGCTTAGAGTTAAACCCTGTTTTAGTAATAGAATTGCCTAAATCTGGGTTGTTAGGGTAAAGGTCCCTGTTATCGCTGTTGTAATCAACACTACGTAATTTTACCTGCCAATCGTTTCCATTAGATAACTGACCTAGCAGAGTTAAAACGACTGATTGTGCATCGTTATCGTAGGTTGAACCAATAGTGCGACCGTGGTAACGGTAACCCGATTTGTAGGTACTATGTTCGTAATAGCAATTTTCTCCTCGTGAGCCTAAATTACATGAAACACCTGTATCTATATACTCTACATTTATTAATACGCTTTGATCGTATATTCGTTGTGTAGTTTGTACACCAAATAAATAGGCTCTGTCGACTGGTTTTATACCGCCACTAGTATCTTCGCCTATGGTGCTGGCATAGACTGCATATGGTTGATTAAATAAAGTATCTGACCAACGTATATCTATACCCGCAAGTTGATTACCTAAGCGAGTTTCCCCTTCTCTTTGACATTGCTCAGCATTACCTACACACTCTCCGCCACCCGTAACTAAATCAATAAAATCACCCGCTGAACTAGGCTGACCGTCACCAGCCCATTGTGCAGACCAGCTAAGTGCAATTTCTAACTGTTGAATAGGCCGAAAATTAACACGAGTGCTCCAAAGTAAAGCATCAGGAATAACACGCGTTGATTCAAGCTTTGCCATTTGTGCAGTAAAGCCCCATTGACCAATCCAACTTAACCATGGTGTTTCAAAAGCGGTACTTTTTTCTCGAGTAACACTCAACGCAGGGAGTGGTTTTGCATTACCTGACATAATTAAGCTGTTATCAACACCAGGTCCCCAAAATTGTTCAACAGCACCGGCTCTAAAAATCCAGTTACCTAAACGGTAAGCTAAGTAACTATTATCAAGTGAGGTATCGTTACAATCGGTTAAAGCTTGCTCGTTGGTAACTATATCGTCGGTCGTTTTTCCATCAACTAAACATTTTTTACCGTCTTTTCTATAATTTACAGCTACTTTAGCTGCAAAGTTATCGCCTAAATAAGCGTAAGCTGCAGAAAGCTCTGTTTCTTGAGTATTTGTTGCACCAAAGCTCGTTGCTATGATTGGATCTGTGGCTGCAAAAGCTGATAATTGAAGACTATGTGAGCTACTATTTTCTGATTTATATCGATGTTTAACGCGAAGTAAAGCATCTTGTAAGCTTGGAGATAATTGCTCCAGCGGCATACTTTCCACATCGCTTATAAAACTTTTCCACATAAGCGGATAGGTAGTTACAGGAGCTAAAATAACACCGGCATCAGCTAATTGTTGAATATCAGCTCTTAGACCATAATCATCGGGTTTTACCCATGGCTCAGCATTAACTGATGCGCTCATAGCGCAAAAAAGAGTAGAAAGTAGAAAAATTCTGTTTCGCAAAGTTCAGATCCTTGTGATTAAGATTGCGGCTAAGTTTATCAATCTAAGTCTGCTATTGCAGTAAATAATCAAATTTATAGAGTTAATTTAATATATTAAAATGTAACCTGTCTATCGTAATAAGTATCTGATTGATATACTGGAGCTCAAATAGGACATTGAGAATGCAATGAGCAACAAACGACTTTTATTTATTCCAGTATCATCACCAGAAGGCATTGGTGAATATATGCGCTCGTTGTTGTTGGCTCAAAGTTTAAAGGCAGAACTTGCAGATTCTCTCGATATTCACTTTATATTAAATAAGCATACAAGCTACGCAAAAGATTGTCCTTTTGAAGTCACACTACTCGAACACTCAGCGACTAAAGAGCTTGATTCTGTTTGCGACTTTATAGAGCAATTTAAACCTGATGTCGTTGTTTTTGATTGTGCAGGACGTGCAGGGCATATGAAGGCGGCTAAAAAGGTAGGCGCTAAAGTTATATTCATTTCTCAGCATGCAAAAAAACGTGCTAAAGGCTTAAAAATTAACAGAATTAATTTAATTGATACACATTGGGTTGTACAGCCTGATTATTGTATTGAGCCACTTACATGGGCTGAAAGTACGAAGTTAGACATGTTTCCCTTGGCACGTCCTCGTAATGTAGGTCCTTTTGTTACATTTGCCTCTTGCGCGCAAAAACGTGATGTTTTAAATCGCTATAACTTAGTACCGGAAGGCTATTTTATTGTTAATGCCGGCTCAGGCGGGCATATATTAAATAATATTAATTGTGCTGATGTTTACTTTAAAGCCGCGCTTAAAATTACTAAGCACACTGGTTTAAAAGCAGTTGTTGTGTTTGGTCCCAATTATAAGAAAGCCATTCCTGAAAGTGATGAGGTTACTTGTTTAGCAAGTCTGCAAAGTACTGATTTTTTGGCATTAATGAGCCAAGCTAAAATCGCATTACTTAGCGGTGGAGATACTTTACTGCAAGCAATTGCAGTTCAAACCCCCGTTGTGGCATGTGCTATCTCAAAAGATCAAAATACACGTTTGGATCATTGTGTTAATGCAGGTGTTGTCATAAAAGCAAATTTTGATATTGATGAAATCACTACGAAAATAGCTCAAGTTATTAGCGAGCCTTTCTATAATGAATTCGTTGCTAAATATAGCCAAATTGATAATACACATAGCTTCGATGTGATCACTAATGGCATAAAAAATATGCTTATAGGGGATCGATAATGAATATAGTGATTGTAATTGATTCCCTAGTGGGTGGTGGTGCTGAAAAAGTAATGCTTACCCTTGCTGAGGAAATGGCCAAGTTACAGCACAACATCACTATTTTATCTCTTGCTAACTCAATTGAATATAATATTCCTAAAGTACTTAGTGTGGAGAGTTTATTCGCACATAGGGCATCAAAAGTAGATCGATTTTAGCAGCGTAAAAATAGCATTTTAATACTACAAACTTGGTTTGAAAAAAAACAAAGCGAGCTGGGCAATATTAATTTAGTGCTTTCAAACCTCGACAGAAGCAATAACTTACTCTCAAAAAGTAATATCAAAAATGTTAATTTTGTAATTCATAACTCCGTCAATGCAGAACTTGCCCGTCAAAAAAAGTTAGGTCCATTTTCTTATTTATATCTTAAAAAGAGTAAGCAAAATCTCAATAGGAAATCACTTATTTGCGTATCAATGGGTGTTGAAAAAGAAATAACACAAGGAGATTTAATTAACCCAAGTGCTATTACAACAATTTATAACCCGTTCGATTTTGAAAAAATAAGACAACAAGCAAGCGAGCAAAATAATAATATTCCTAATGAACCTTACTTAATTCATGTAGGAAGGCTCGCTAAACAAAAGCGTCACGATATATTATTTTCAGCATTTGCAAAGCTCGATAAAAAATACAAGTTAGTCCTTTTATGTAATAAACCCGCAAAAGCGTTAAAGCTTGCACAGCAATATGGCATAGAAAAACAGTTAGTAGTACCAGGATTTCAACAAAACCCGTATAACTGGATTAAGCATGCCAAAGCTTTAGTGTTGAGTTCTGATTTTGAAGGACTTTCAACGGTATTAATTGAGGCTTTAGCCGTGGGTACTCCGGTGGTTAGCACTAATTGTACATTTGGCCCAAGTGAGATATTAACAGGCGAGCTAAGTAAGTACTTAGTACCCGTTGGACAAAGTGAGGCATTAGCCAATGCCGTTAAGCAGGTGCTAGCAGATAAGCCAAATGTAGAAAACGCTGAAATTTTAAAACAAGTACAAGCAGAGCAAGTTGCTCTGCAGTATTTAGCACTGGCTATACATTAGCTGGCGCTTTAAGGTAGTTACTGTGTAGAGTCTGCCAGTCACTCGCTTGCCAATGGAATGACTCGTTTCGACCTTGCTCTTTTAAAAATGAGCGCTCAAGCCGTGCCATATTGCTTTGTTGCCATTGCGTATTAGGTGTTTTTATTTCACCTCTATCAAAGTCGATAATATACACATCACCAGTATCATCAAACAAAATATTATTAATGTTTAAATCGGCGTGGTACACACCTTTTGAATGAAATAGCGCGATTGTTTTCGCAATGCGCTCCAACTCATCTTGAGTCAATGGGCGTTTAATTAATATGTCGAGTAAACTTTTAGCGCCTTTAACTGCCTCTGTAATAATATCACCACGGTAAATTAATCCGCTGCGGGTTATTTTAGCTGCTATAGGAGCTGGTACATTTAAACCAAGTTCTATAAGTTTACTCATTAAGCTAAATTCTTTATAAACACGGGTTTGTTCAAGCCCTGGGTATAAATATTGATCGCTTAGCAATTTACCGACCAAACCACCGCGCCAATAATGCCTAAGTACGGCTGTTAAATTATCTTGTTTAAAAAACCACGCTGTTGCTCTGCCTTTTTTAGCACCCACAATTTTATTTTGTTTTTGCCAAAAATTGGCATCAAACCAATCGAGGGTAATTTGGCTTGTGTATTTGGGGTGGCTTAATACAGTGTGATTGCCTAGCACGTGTTGTTTAAACATAGCTCTGTGTAATTGCTAAATAATGTGTCTATATTAGCGCGTTTTAAAGCTCAGGATAAGTGCTTGCAATAGCGTGATTATAATTTAAGATCGGCTTTTGTATTTAATACCTAAGGGAATGTGTGACTCAAGCTCCTAACTATTCATCTATTTGTATATTAAGACTCTCAGCCATTGGTGACGTATGTCATGGTGTGAGTGCAGTACAAGCCATTCAAAAAGCACATCCTAATGCAAAAATTACGTGGGTTATTGGTAAAATAGAAGCCATGCTACTTGCCGATTTACCGGGTGTTGAGCTGGTGGTATTTGATAAAAAACAAGGTAAAGTAGCACTTAAAAGCTTAAAACAGCGTTTTAAAGGCCAACAGTTTGATGTGCTGCTTAACATGCAAGTTGCACTAAGAGCTGGGTTTGTAGCGCGTTGTATTCCTGCAAAAGTAAAAATAGGATTCGATTGGGCGCGTTCAAAAGAATTGCACAGCTTGTTTATTAATAAACGCATAGACCCACAAGCCCAGGCGCACGTTCTTGAAGGCTTTAAAGGTTTTGCTAAAGCCATTGGTGTTGCTGATTATAAACCCAGCTGGAATATGCCATATACAGAGCAAGACCAAGCGATTGCTGACGAACTGCTCACGCCTGAGTATTTAACGAATAAACTATTTGTAATATCGCCGGCAGCAAGTAAAGCACAGCGTAATTGGTTAGCTGAGCGTTACGCGGCACTGGCTGATTATGCTAATGAGCAAGGTTTTAAAGTTGTACTCACTGGTGGCCCAACAGAACTTGAAATTAACCTAGCAAATAGCATTATAGAGCACAGCAACACGCCTATTTTAAACTTGGTGGGTAAAACGAAACTCAAAGAATTGTTGTGCGTGTTAAAGCGTGGCAGCTTAGTGCTCGCGCCCGATACAGGCCCTGCACATATGGCAGTAACTGTGGGTACGCCCGTTATTGGTTTGTATGCACATTCAAATCCAGCACGAACAGGCCCTTATTTATACCAAGACTATGTGGTAGAGGTTTATCATCAAAACTTGCTTAAGCAAACTGGTAAAACGGCTGAGCAAGTGCCGTGGGGTACGCGCGTTAAAGGCAATGATTTAATGAGCCAAATTACGGTTGATGATGTAAAAGCGATGTTTGATCATGTTGTACTAAAAGAGTCTTTGTAATGAATGAGCAACAAAAAAATAAAGCGCTTTTTTTAGATCGAGATGGCGTGGTAAATGTTGATCATGGTTATGTTTATCAAAGCGAAAAGTTTGAATTTATTGACGGTGTTTTTAATACCTGCAAAACGTTTTATGATGCAGGCTATAAAATCATAATCGTCACTAACCAATCTGGGATTGGTCGAGGTTATTACACCGAAGCTGATTTTTTAGCACTAACGCAATGGATGAAAGCTCAATTTAGTGCGCACGGTATTAAAGTTACCGATGTGTACTTTTGCCCTCATCACCCTAAAAAAGCGCTACCAGAATATTTAAAACAATGCGATTGCAGAAAGCCGGCACCAGGTATGTTATTACAAGGCATACAAGAGCATAACATCGACCCAGCTTGCAGCATTATGGTGGGTGACAAACTCAGTGATATGCAGGCTGCGAAAAAAGCAGGGATCACTACCCGTGTTTTAGTTCGCTCAGGGCAAAGTTTTGACGAAAGTGCAAAACAAGAGGCTGATTTAATTATCGATTCTATAAGTAATTTACCCGCACTTTTAAATACATAAATAAACTAAACAAATTAGATTGTAAACTGGCAGGAATTCCTTCCAGTTTATGGCGTTTAGGACGAACTACAAACCGTGCATTTTTCCCATTAAACTTTTACAATACCCCACATAATAAACTGCCATTTAAATGTGGTTGTTTACCCGTTCAAATAAATGGAGATCACAGATGAGAGCATCTGCTTTTTTTAGCCAGCTACAACAGCAAATTGAAGACGTAAAAACCGAAGGTTTGTATAAAAGCGAACGTATTATTAAGTCCCAACAGCAAGCTAAAATTGAAGTTGCATCAGGTAAAGTAATCAACTTTTGTGCTAATAACTACTTAGGTTTAGCTAATAGCCCAGAGCTAATTGAAGCGGCGCAAAACGGTTTAAAGAACCATGGTTTTGGTGTTGCGTCTGTTCGTTTTATTTGTGGCACGCAAGATATCCATAAAACGTTAGAGCAAAAAATCAGTGAATTTTTAGAAACAGAAGATACAATTTTATATTCTTCATGTTTTGATGCAAACACAGGCTTGTTTGAAACCATTTTAGGCGCAGAAGACGCTATTATTTCTGATTCTCTAAACCATGCATCAATTATTGATGGCGTACGTTTGTGTAAAGCTAAGCGTTTTCGTTATGCAAATAACGACATGGCTGATCTTGAAAAGCAACTTATTGCAGCCGATGAAGCCGGCGTTAAAACTAAGCTAATAGCGACAGATGGCGTGTTTTCTATGGACGGCGTTATCTGTAATTTAGAAGCAGTGTGCGACTTAGCCGATAAATACGATGCACTTGTAATGGTTGATGACTCTCACGCAGTTGGCTTTGTTGGCGAAAACGGTAAAGGTACACCAGAGTACTGTAATGTATTAGACCGTGTAGATATTATTACCGGTACATTAGGTAAAGCGCTGGGTGGCGCATCAGGTGGTTATACATCGGGTAAAAAAGAAATTGTTGAATGGTTACGTCAGCGTTCACGCCCATACTTATTCTCAAACTCATTAGCACCTTCAATTGTTACTGCATCAATTAAAGTACTTGAAATGCTAGGAAATGGCGGCGAGCTGCGCGCTAAACTTTGGTCAAACGCTAAGTACTTCCGCGAGCAAATGGAAGCCGCTGGTTTTACCTGTGCAGGTAAAGATCATGCAATCATTCCCGTAATGCTAGGTGATGCAAAAGTAGCCTCGTTAATGGCTGATAAGCTACTTGCTGAAGGTATTTACGTAACGGGCTTTTCATTCCCAGTAGTACCAAAAGGGCAAGCCCGCATTCGTACACAAATTTCAGCGGCGCATAGCATTGAGCAACTCGATATTGCTATTGATGCATTTACCCGTATTGGTAAAGAAATGGGCGTTATTTAATTTTATTTTAAACCGAAGCCTCGCTTCGGTTTTTTAGTTGAGTGTGAATTATGAAAGCATTATCTAAATTAAAAGCAGAACCGGGCATTTGGATGACAGATGCGCCAAAGCCAGAAGTGGGTCATAACGACTTACTAATTAAAATTCGCAAAACAGCTATTTGTGGTACCGACGTACATATTTACAAATGGGATGAATGGGCAAGCAAAACTATTCCGACTCCAATGGTTGTTGGTCACGAATATGTTGGTGAAGTCGTTGATATGGGCCAGGAAGTTCGTGGCTTTAAAGTAGGCGACCGCGTATCGGGTG
Organism: Pseudoalteromonas sp. SWN166; assembly: GCF_015864485.1. Classification (NCBI taxonomy): domain Bacteria; kingdom Pseudomonadati; phylum Pseudomonadota; class Gammaproteobacteria; order Alteromonadales; family Pseudoalteromonadaceae; genus Pseudoalteromonas; species Pseudoalteromonas sp. SWN166. The sequence goes on along the minus strand of NZ_JADYXB010000016.1, from coordinate 76,639 downwards.
AAGGTCATATTACGTGTGGTCATTGTCGAAATTGTCGTGCAGGGCGTGTACATTTATGCCGTAATACAACAGGTGTTGGCGTAAATCGTGAAGGTGCATTTGCTGAATATTTAGTTATTCCTGCATTTAATGCATTTAAAATTCCAGATAATATTTCTGACGAATTAGCCTCTATTTTTGACCCATTTGGCAACGCCGTTCATACCGCATTATCGTTCGACTTGGTTGGCGAAGATGTATTGATTACGGGGGCAGGTCCAATTGGTATTATGGCAGCGGCTGTTGCAAAACACGTGGGTGCTCGCCACGTTGTTATTACCGACGTGAACGAATACCGTCTAGATTTAGCGCGTAAAATGGGCGCGTCACGTGCTGTAAATGTGGCCAACGAAAAGCTTGAAGATGTAATGAAAGAGCTAGGTATGACAGAGGGCTTTGATATTGGCCTTGAAATGTCAGGTGTGCCAAGTGCTTTTAATTCAATGCTTAATAACATGAACCACGGCGGCAAAATTGCCATGCTAGGTATTCCACCATCAGATATGGCGGTTGACTGGAACCAAGTTATTTTTAAAGGCTTAGTGATTAAAGGTATTTACGGTCGCGAAATGTTCGAAACGTGGTACAAAATGGCAAGCTTGATTCAATCTGGTCTTGATTTGAATCCAATCATTACACATCAGTATTCTGTGGATGACTTCCAAGCTGGCTTTGATATGATGATTTCAGGTCAGTCAGGTAAAGTAATTTTAAACTGGGATTAACTCCCACCTAAATTACAAGAAGGGCGGCTTTAGCCGCCTTTTTTATACTACTAATTAAAGAGACTTCAATGGCATTTAAACATATTTCTATAGCGCAAACGTTAGAACTTTTAGATAAAGAAGACGTTGTAATTGCAGATATTCGCGATCCTAATTCGTATCAAGCAGGTCATATCCCAGGTTCTGAGGCACTTTCTAACGGTAATATTGCCCAGTTTATGATGGAAAAAGAATTCGATCAGCCAATTATAATTGTGTGCTACCACGGTATGAGCTCTCAAGGCGCCGCTAGCTATTTAGTTGAACAAGGCTTTGAAGATGTTTATAGCATGGATGGTGGTTTTACCGCTTGGGAAGCAGCTTACAGCGAGAAAGTAGAGCGATGATAGAGCTTGGCAGTTTAAATAACCCGCGCGCCGCACAAGGCTTTATAGATTATTTAAAAAGCCAAGGTTTAGATGCAAAGATACACTCGGCAGATGGCAGTAATGTCATTATTAGTGTGACTGAGGAGGACTTTCATCAAGTTCAGCCGTTATGGGCTGAATTTACACAAAACCCTAATCATGAAAAATACCTACAAGCATCTTGGGATGTAGGCAGCACGCAATCGCCGCTTAAATATCAAGGGCAATCACTCAATCTAATAGCCCGTTTTAAAGCGCTCAGCTGGTTAAATCAAACCGTAAGTATTGTAAGCGTAATAATTTATTTTGCTTTTTTACTAGGTGGTTTTGAGACCATTTACACTATGATGCAGTTTAAACCTACGCAGCCTTTAAGTTGGTTAACGCCCGCGCTCGTACATTTTAGCGCGATGCATATAGTGTTTAACTTAATTTGGTGGATGTCGCTTGGTGACAATATTGAAAAACAATGCGGAAAACTAAGCTTAATAGGCTTGTTTTTAGTGACTGCACTTATTAGTAATTGGGCACAATACTTAATGGTTGGCCCAAATTTTGGAGGCCTAAGCGGTGTGGTATATGGGTTACTTGGTTTTTGTTGGATTCATAGCTTTTTAAATCCGAACAAACCTGCGCTGGTTAGTACCGCAATTATTGGCTTTATGTTGATTTGGCTAGTACTTGGTTTTGCAGATGTATTGTTTGTTGGTATGGCTAATTGGGCACACTTAGGTGGGTTAGTTAGCGGCATGGCTTTTGCCTATACCGCTAAAATATTTAACGTAAAACGTTAACCGTTAAATACTAATGATATAAATATTTAGTGAACAAGACTTCACGGATGATCTCTTGTCCTGTTTCTTCTTTTAAAAGGCTTTTTAGTTTTTCGGCGCACTTTGCGCGTATTTCTTCTCGACCAGTAAGTGATTTTATTTTCTCTTCAGACTCTTTTGAAAATATTTCTACTAAGGCATCGCGCAGTAAAGGGGTGTGGTGCTCTACTATTACAATATCTGAAGTGTCATTAAGCATTAAATCTATAGTTACGCGCACATAGCCCATTTTTTTACTTGATGGGCTAATATAGTTAGTAATTATATCTGGCTCAAAACCAAAATAACCAACTGTGGATTCAGCTCGAGCTGTAAAGCTTATAACGCTTACAAAGAATGTAAAAAGACCTGCGTATACTATTTTTTTCATATTTAAAGCGTTTCTAAAAACCTGTTGTAAATAGTTTATACCCAATGGTGTGTAATAAACAGCGCCAAGCAGTTATTTATCTTAGTTATTTATGGCAGTAAATCATCACTTTTTCAAATGCATTGGCAATGTTATTATTGCTCCGGTTTTTATTTAATTGAGCAATTGTGACTACTTTTCCTATTTCTTTGTCTGCCAATTGGCAACATACTTCACAAGTAAGTGGCTTAACAGCGACTGAGCGTGATTGGCTATTTGAGCCTCATTCATTAACGGCTAAATTAAAAAGTCGATCGCAAAACTTCTCTGTAAAAGTGCTCAGTGAGCAAACGTTTGATTTATCGGTTGAGCAACAAAAATTACTTAGTTGCACAGCCGTATCGGCACTAAATAGAGAAGTAATTTTGTTATGTGATGATAAGCCAATGGTCTACGCACAAAGTTGGCTACCCGACAATAAACGACAAGATAAATCGTATAATCCTCTGCTTAACATGGGAGAGCGACCTCTTGGTGATGTTATTTTTCAAGACCCTCAATTAGTGCGCACTGATATAGAAGTAGCATGTTTTAACAGCGAGCATTCATTACAGCAGTTGGTGTCTCAATTAAATTTATCTAAACAAAACTTACTAGGTCGTCGAAGTGTGTTTTCGCTACGAGATTATAAGTTTTTAGTGTGTGAAGTATTTTTACCCGGGGCGTATTTGTACTCATGAGATTAGCTACTTTAAAGCCAAAACATATTCCTTACTACATACAGCTAATGCGTATAGATAAGCCTATAGGTACCTTGTTATTACTTTGGCCAACATATTGGGCTTTGTGGCTTGCTAATAGCGGAATGCCTAGCTTACTCAACTTTATCGTATTTACATTAGGTGTGGTTGTTATGCGAAGCGCAGGGTGCGTAATTAATGACTTTGCAGATAGGAAAATAGATGGCTCAGTAAAGCGTACTGCTCAGCGACCGCTTGCTTCAGGGCAGGTTTGCAGCGGTGAAGCACTTAGCCTATTTTTACTGCTAATTGTTATAGCATTTATTTTAGTATTAATGCTGAGCGTTAATACTATTTTGCTTTCTTTTGGGGCTTTGGCTTTAGCCTTTTGTTATCCCTTTATGAAGCGCTATACACAATTACCTCAAGTTGTTTTAGGAGCTGCATTTGGTTGGGCTATTCCAATGGCGTATATGGCTTCAATTAATGGTTTACCATCGCAAGCATGGCTATTATTTATAGCTAATATTTGTTGGACAGTCGCTTATGACACAATGTATGCCATGGTTGATAGAGATGATGATTTAAAAATAGGGGTAAAATCAACCGCTATTTTATTTGGTAAATACGACCGTCACATTATATTTTTACTTAACGCTGTATTTATAGCATTGGTTGCTTTTATTGGTATAAGTAATCATTTAAGTGTCGCGTTTGGAGTAGGTTTGAGTGTTGCTGCTGGTTTATTGGCCTATCAACAAATGCTTATTCATAAACGAGAGAGGGACGCCTGCTTTAAAGCATTTTTAAATAATCATTATGTGGGTTTGGCTATTTTTATGGGATTATTATTTTCATACCCAATGGCATTTTAAAAGCCACAATAAAGGCTGTTAAAATGCACTATTTAGAGCTATCGGGGCGGATCAATAATGCCGCTAATAGAGGCGTTTTTTCTAAACCATCCAGCAATAGAATAGCGTTCGTCAACTGCGGGAAGTACTTCGTGGGCAAAACGTTCGCTTTCAAACATAACTAATGTGCCAGCAGTTGGTTTAATCGTTATTTCTACTTCTTTACTTTTAGGTTTATAAATAATAAGTTCGCCACCTTGCTCTGGCGTATTCAAATAAAGCACCGTTGTAAATACACGATTAGATCGACCTTTAAATGCATCTAAGTGTTTTTTGTAAAAATCACCCTGTGTATATTTTGCATAATGGCATTCGTAATCAAATAGCCCCATAAAAAAGCTACGATTCAACGTGGTTTTTATACTTTGCATTATTGCTTGATACGTAAGCTGTGCTTGAGAACTGCCATCAAACCAATAAGTTTTGTCAGTACGAATAGTTTTATCTATTTGTAAGTTATTTAATCGACCAATACCGGCAAGGCTAAAGTGGGGGTTTATACGGTGACAATCTGCAACTAAATCGTTAACTAAATCGGCAATAAGCGCGTTATGAATTACGGTGTATCCTTGGCGTTCTATATCATCTAAATAGACATCAGGACCAAAAAGTGTGTTCATTCACATCAGCTGTTTAAAAAAGGTGCGACAGTGTAGCCGAAAAGCGATTTAAAGCTACTGTTTATTGTGCCGCACTTTTTCAAAAAGAAGGGTTAGTTAAATGCAGCTCCCGCTTTCTTTATAAGCGATAGTAAATGCTCTACATGTTCAGTAATAGAGGTTTGCTGGCTTGTTTGTACTACGAGTTGTTCGTGGTTTAAATCTTTATTTGTTTTCAGTTGCACGAGTTCAGGGTTTTCTGCGATTGTGTTTGCATGTTCAATGCTTGCAATAGCAAAATGATCTGATTTAACTACGCCAGCCATTACTTGCTCAATACTACCCACTTTAATACTTGATGATTTATTTAAAGAATCAATTGCTTCATTAAGCATGGTTTGCACTTGTTTCGATTGAGAGAAGCAGCCAAACATAGGATAGCTATCAAGGTTTTGCTTACTTATATCGTTTTTATGTGCAAGAGGGTGATTTTTTGAAACAAATAATACAAGCTGATCAGGTAAGTGAATATCACTGCCAATACTATTAATCGCTTGAGAGTATACACTTATGTCTATTTCTCCTTGTTGGAGTTTACGTGTTAGCTCTTGCTGATCTTGTAATTGCATTTCAATTTTTATATGTGGATATTGAGCTAAAAACTGCCCACAAGAAATAGGTACTATGCTGCTTGCCTTATTGGTATAGCCAATAACCAGCTTTTCGTTAGCATTACCGTTTACTAATTGAAAAATCCGTTTTTTCGTTAGCTCAAGCTCCGATAGAGTCGTTTTAGCATATTCAAGAAAAAGTTCGCCTTCTGGCGTTAATTTAACTGAACGTGTTGAGCGTTTTACTAACTCATATCCCATTTCATTTTCAAGTGTTTGAATGCTGCGCGTTAGCGCTGAAGTACTGATTTGGGTTTGTTCAGCTGCTTGTCTAAAGTGACGTAACACTCCAAGTGCTACAAATTGCTCTAATTGTTCAAATCTCACTTTATAGTCCTTTTTTATAAGTAAGTCGCAGATACAGCGGACATCAAATATATTAATTTTTATTCTAAAGTTTAGTAAAATTTTATATTGAAATATATTTGCTAGTTCATACGTGTTTCCAGCAGGATACCCCCCTTTTAGTATTAATTAAAGAAAAAAGCGACCAAATAGTATTGCTTTTTTAATTGAAGACTAGTTGTTTATTGCTCTTTATCGACATTTTTGCAATTGACTATTTTTATAAAGTTATTCTTAGTCAATAGGTTAATTGGATAATTGGAGTCTGATTGTTCTAAATAATAAAAAAGTATGCCCCAAAATGGGGCATATATATAAGATTATTGTGACAAATAATAGGGAAGCGATAAATACAAATTTATTTCACAAAATTCCGACTAATCCTATTGCTTAATGGTTTGTTTTCAATGCTTTGCAGTTCTATTTCAATTGCATCGCAGGAAATATGTATTTCAAATAAAGACGTTAATAACGATAGACTTAAACAAGCTAAACTAACACCAAATAAAATAATGCCCGTGGTATTAAATTCAATAAATAAAGCAAACATTGAAAATGTACACAGTAGAAAAGAGGCGACTCCGTATACTTGCATTGTTCTAATTAGCTTAATGCGTTTACGTAAATTAGTGATTTGAGCCACTACAACAGGGCGAATAGATTCACCCTCGCGCGTATTTAACTCCCTAATTAATTGCGCTAAAACTAAAAATCGGTTTGTATAGGCTAGTAATAGCAGCGATATGGCCGGGAAAAGTAGGCCCGGGGTTGTAAGTGTCATGTTTATTCCTTAAAAGTGCAGCATGCTAGTAATCTAGCGCAGGATATTGTTAACACAAAATAAATGAGGTGAATATTGCAAAATATTAATAATAAAAACTCAACAGATAGCTCCTTTCAATGGGTTACAATTTATAAAGCCGAAAATACCCTTGAAGCTAATATTATTAAAGGCTTAATACAAACCAGTGGCATTGAATGCAAAATAAAAGGTGAGATGCTCCAAGGCGCAATGGGAGAAATTCCATTTGATCAAACACAAGTTAGTGTGCAGGTTTATGCGATAAAAGAGCGCCATGCGCGACAAATATTGGTAAACTATCAACAAGTAAAACAATCCGCTCCAGATTGGGTATGCCCTAACTGTAATGAGCATAATGGATCAACATTTGATTTTTGTTGGTCGTGTGAGACGTTAAAGAATGACTAAAGCAAATAATTTTCAGCGTATTAGAGAGCTTAACTATTTACAGAAAGCCGTTTTAGCGAGTGCTTTAATAGAGCGAATGCTGCCAAATTACGGTTTATTTAGCGAAGCAACGGGATTTGGTGACGAAACCTTATTACGTAGTTCGCTTAATGTTTGTTGGGAAAAAATATTACTGCCTAAGAGTAAAATAGATCTCGAAAAACAAGTTGAAAAAATAGAACCTAATGTTCCTGAGCTTGCTGATTTTGATATGTTTGGTACTTACCCTGCTATTGATGCTGCAACGTCTTTACTTAGCTTAATGCACGGTTTAATGGCGCAAGATGAGCAAGAGTTCATTAGTGTTAGCAAAATATCTCAAGCAACCGTAGCGCGCTTTATTGAATATCAAATGACGGTTGAGGGCGAGGTTGCAGATAACACTGCCGTTAGAGGGCATCCATTAATGCAATACGAAATTGAAGTATTAGGTGAGCTAATTGATTTTGTAGAAAATATGGGGCGTATTACCTCTGATAGCGTAAAGGCACTTAAAAAGTTTGCCCTTGAAGATGGCCAAACAAATATTGGTCTTACGTTATAAAAGTAGCAAAGTAAAAATTTAAAAGGCAGGAGAAGTACTGTGCGAATTTTAGGCATTGAATCGTCATGCGATGAAACGGGCATTGCAATATACGATGACGAAAAAGGCTTGTTAGCTCATCAATTATACAGCCAAGTAAAAGTACACGCTGATTATGGCGGTGTAGTGCCAGAGCTTGCATCACGCGATCATGTTCGTAAAACGCTGCCGCTTATAGATGCTGCTTTTGCACAAGCAGGTTGTGGCCCCGAAGATTTAGATGGCATTGCTTATACTGCAGGCCCAGGTTTAGTTGGCGCGCTATTGGTAGGCACGTCTATTGGTCGCTCGTTAGCGTATGGTTGGGATATTCCTGCTGTTGCAGTTCATCATATGGAAGGGCATTTACTTGCTCCCATGCTTGAAGAAAACATCCCTGAGTTTCCGTTTATAGCACTACTTGTATCGGGCGGTCATACCATGATGGTTAAAGTCGCGGGTATTGGCCAATACGAAGTATTGGGCGAGTCAGTTGATGATGCCGCAGGCGAAGCCTTTGATAAAACGGCTAAGTTACTTGGTCTTGATTACCCTGGAGGTCCGCGCTTAGCTAAAATGGCCGAACAAGGCGTTGCGAAGCGCTTTATTTTTCCTCGCCCGATGACTGATAAACCGGGCCTTGATTTTAGTTTTAGTGGTTTAAAAACTGCGGCATCAATCACTATTCGTGAAAACGACGATGATGAGCAAACTAAAGCTGATATAGCGCATGCATTTCAAACTGCAGTTATTGATACGCTGGTTATTAAGTGCAAGCGAGCGCTTAAACAAACCGGTATTAAGCGTTTAGTAATCGCCGGTGGCGTAAGTGCAAATACACAACTACGTTTACAGCTTGAACGCGTAATGAAAGGTATGAAAGGTGAAGTCTTTTATCCGCGTACTGAATTTTGTACCGACAACGGTGCAATGATTGCTTATACAGGAATGCAACGTTTAAAAGCAGGTCAGTTTGCAAGTCTTGATATGAAAACAAAACCTCGCTGGCCAATAGATAGCCTTGAGCCGATTTAACTGCTCATATTTTAAAGATTTTTGTTTTCATCAGTGGGTGCTTTTTTAGCGCCCACTTTTGGTTCGTCCCCACTAAATAGTCTAATAACATTAGTACGATGACGAAATATAATTAACAGCGTAATAAAAGCAACAGGAAGTGTATAAAGTGGTTTTATCAGCCATGTATATAAAGGCGCTAAGGATACAGCTACAAGCGCTGCAAGTGATGAATAGCGTGTTATTGCTACAACAACGAGCCAAGTGCATACAAGCAAACCTGCTAACGATAAGCCAATAGGTAATAACGATCCAAATGCAGTTGCTACAGCTTTACCGCCTTTAAAGCTAAAAAAGAGTGGATACATATGGCCTAGGCAAGCCGCTACAGCGACTAAACCTAGCTCTAAAGGTTCAACTTCTAAAAAATAAGCGCCCCAAACCGGAATAGTCCCTTTTAAAATATCAAACACTAAAACCAAGCAAGCCGGAAATGCTCCGCCTAATCTATAAACATTTGTAGCGCCTGGGTTGTTAGAACCGCTATTACGAGGGTCGGGGAGTTTGAACAACCGCGACACTAAAATAGCCGACGAAATCGACCCAAGTAAATAAGCTAAAACAAACATTAAAGTGGCTAACACACGCTTCCTTATTTTTTAATTGCTATACCAATTGATAGTACTTTTAAGCTATTATTGGCAGCAAAATTTATCGTGAAAATTATTAACAGGCTATTTAATAGCTAGTTTGGTTATTTTGCTATTGTAGAAGTTATTTTCACATATTTAAACACTGGCTAAACCATATACAGTATTAATTTTATTAATGCTTTGTATAGTTGCTTAGTAGTTTGTTGTTATTTGGAGTATCAATGGATAAGGTTTTTATATCTCAATTGCACGTCGACACCATCATTGGAGTGTACGACTTTGAAAAAGAAAGTAAACAGAGCCTTTATTTTGATATTGAAATGCTCAGCGATATTAAGCCTGCAGCCGAAAATGACGATATTAATTTAGCACTCGATTACTCAAAAGTAAGTGAGCGAGTTATTGAGCACTGCACTTTAAAACCTGTAGAGTTGCTAGAAACTTTAGTTGAACAATTAGCGCATATTATTTTAAGCGAGTTTAATACGCTACAAGTTACTATAAGAGTAAGTAAACCAGCAGCAGTAGCACAAGCGCAAACTGTAGGTGTTGAAATTACACGTGTTAAGGCAACTGGCTAAATGGCTAAAATTTATATCAGCCTAGGGTCAAATATAAATAAAGCGCATTATATACAATGTGCATTAATTGCACTTAAGCAGCACTTTGAACATATTGTACACTCGTCTGTTTTTGAAAGTGAAGCAGTTGGGTTTGCTGGCAATAATTTTTATAATTCAGTGGTTGGTGCATCAACGGATATGCCATTGGTTGATGTATGCGCTTTATTAAAGCAAATAGAGCGCGATAATGGTCGTAATGCAAGCGACAAAAAATTTAGTCCACGAACGCTCGATTTAGATTTACTATTTTATGATGATGTAATTTGCGATTCCCCTGCGCAACTACCACGAGATGAAATAACTAAAAACGCATTTGTATTACAACCTCTTAGCGAGGTTGCCCCAGATTTCTATCATCCTGTAGCTAAACAAACGATTGCGCAGTTATGGAATGAATATAATAACCCTCAACAAAAGCTATGGAAGGTGGAGTTTTCTAACCCATGAGTATCATCGAAATAATTATTTTAGCCCTCATACAGGGATTTACTGAGTTTTTACCAATATCTAGTTCTGCGCATTTAATTCTCCCATCGCAAATTTTAGGCTGGGAAGATCAAGGGCTTGCGTTTGACGTAGCAGTACATGTTGGTACTTTAATTGCCGTTGTTATTTATTTTCGTAAAGAGGTCGTCGACATACTCAGTGCATGGTTTAAATCATTTGGTAAGCAAGGCACTACCGATGACAGTAAATTAGGCTGGTGGATTATACTCGGTACAGTGCCTGCTGCTATTTTAGGATTACTTTTAAAAGACTTTATTGAGTTGTATTTGCGAAGCGCTTGGGTCATTGCTACTACCACTATTGTGTTCGGTTTATTGCTTTGGTACGCGGATGCAAAAGGTAAGCAAATTAAAACTATTTACCAGCTCAATTGGAAAACGGCACTTATTATTGGCTTTGCACAAGCTGTTGCAATGATCCCGGGTACTTCTCGATCAGGTATCACAATGACTGCTGGTTTAATGCTAGGTATGAATAAACAAAGCGCAGCGCGTTTCTCATTTTTATTAGCCATTCCTATCATCTCTATGATGGGGCTTTATTATATTGCAGAGCTTGCACTGGGTGACCATGTAGTTGATTGGAATACATTATTACTTGGTGTGGTGTTATCGTTCTTATCGGCTTATGCATGTATATTTATGTTTTTAAAAGTAATAGAGCGAATGGGTATGTTGCCATTTGTAATATATCGTTTATTACTCGGTGTCGGTTTGATTGTATTTTTAACGCTATAAACAAACTTAATTAGTAAAACCAAAAAAAGCACCTTTAGGTGCTTTTTTTTGGTTTTAAACTTAGCTTATAAATTTAATAAATAAGCTTCAATAAAGCGGCGTTGGTTGGCGGCCTTTGGTGCTGTTTTAAATATAAGCGTATTGCCATTTTTGCGTAGCTTTAGCTCATTAGTAAATTTACATTCGATAGCATTGAACTGCGCTATGTCATTTTTAAAGCTTTGGTCGTTTTCACACATGCTTGCCATTTCGTTTGCTACTTGTGCACAAAATGAACCTACTGCATACTCTTTTAGGTTTTCATCATCAATGTTTTCCCAATCAACATTGGTATTTATTTTTAACCCGCATTGCTTATCTATTTCGCTATTAGCGGCAGCTATATTTTTTTGCTGATACCCTAAATGCTTTTCACGATTAAACTTTGCAAGTTTAGCTTGAGTGCCTTTACTTAATTGTTGCTCGTATTGCGCTTTTAAATCTTCAACAATAGCAGGATTCGACTCTTCTTTTTTTGATAAGTAAGTACCATCACGAGTGTCTGGAATATAAAGGTTGTAAGAGCAACAGCGGTAGCCTTCTTCAACACTTACTAAACTTCTTTGTGTACCATCGTAAGTATATTTGTACGCTTTATTACTACCATGAGGTTTTAAATCGGTTAAAAATACAATCCCATCAATATCATGGTTTATGCCTGTTACTTTTACTAAAGCTTGTTTTTTATCTGTTGTTGGGGCAATAACAACATTAACGCCTTCGCCCGAACTTAGTTCTATTGGGTACTTAGCAAATTCCAAAGCAAAGCTTTTTTGACTAAGTAAAATACAGGCTATAAAGAATAGTTTTTTCATATTAAGTCCTTTTTAAGTTTTAAAGTTATACAGCAAGCTGGTTTATAACATTGATAATAATTGATTAAAAGAAATACAAGGTAAGTGAACTTGCCTATTTTAAAGTTTTTAGCGTTTAAAAAACTAATTAACGTGTTTTTGGCACGAGTGAATTGTGCAGACGTACATAGTAACTAAGCACGAATTTTGGCATTATAGCGCCATTAAACTTTGCATAGCTGTAAAGTGAGCATACGATTTAAGGAAAGTATATGCATATACATATTTTGGGCATTTGTGGCACGTTTATGGGTGGCATTGCAGCCATTGCTAAATCATTGGGTCATAAAGTAACGGGTTCTGATCAAAACGTTTACCCACCAATGAGTACGCAACTTGAAGAGCTTGGCATTGAACTGACTCAAGGCTACAACGTATCTCAATTAGAGCCAAAGCCAGATATGGTAGTTATTGGTAATGCAATGAGCCGTGGTAACTCATGTGTTGAGTATGTGCTTGATAAAGGCTTGCCTTATACTTCAGGCCCTGAATGGCTTAAACATAATTTATTACAAAACTCATGGGTACTTGCTGTAGCGGGTACCCATGGAAAAACGACCACTGCGAGTATGCTTGCATGGGTTTTAGAATATGCGGGTTTAAAGCCTGGTTTTTTAATTGGCGGCGTTGTTCAAAATTTTGGTGTATCGGCCAAAGTAGGTGAAACGCCATTTTTTGTTATTGAAGCAGATGAATACGACACTGCATTTTTTGATAAGCGCAGTAAGTTTGTGCATTACCTTCCGCGTACACTTATTTTAAATAATCTTGAATTTGATCATGCTGATATTTTTGAAGATTTAAACGCAATAAAAAAACAATTTCATCACTTAATGCGTACATTACCTCAAAGCGGCAAAGTAATTTGGCCAAAGCAAGACGTAGCGCTTAATGACGTAATAGCACAAGGGCTTTGGAGCGAAAGCGAAACACTCGGTGATGATTGGAGCTATGAATTAATAAAAGCCGATGGTAGTGAGTTTAATGTACTTTTAAATAACGAAAAGCAAGGCACAGTTCGCTGGCAAGCATTTGGAGAGCATAACGTTAAAAATGCAATTATGACTATTGCAGCAGCGCGCCATGTGGGTATAGCCATTGATCATAGTATTGATGCCTTAGGAGAATTTATTAGCCCTAAAAGGCGTATGGAGCTAAAAGCTGATATAAATAATATTAAGGTGTATGACGATTTTGCGCATCACCCAACAGCAATTAAAACTACGCTTGCAGGACTGCGCGCAAAAGTAGGCGATGAAAAAATTATCGCTATTTTAGAGCCGCGCTCCAACACCATGAAAATGGGTGTACACCAATATACATTATTAGATTCACTGCGTGATGCTGACGACGTACTATTTTTTGAACCAGAGAATCTAAATTGGTCGCTAAAAGAGCAAGCAGATAAAGCGGGCATGCAGTGCTTTAGCTGCACACGAACAATTATTGATACAGTGCTTGAAAATATTAAGCCTAATCAACATATTTTAATTATGAGCAATGGCGGTTTTAATGGCCTTCATCAACACCTTGTTGATGGTTTAGCTGATAAATACAGCGGAGAATAGTGTGCAATTTAAAGATAGAATTACGCTCGCTTTTAGCGGTGCATCAGGTGCGCCTTATGGTTTAAGGTTACTTGAAGTATTGCTTGAGCAGCAATTTCAGGTTTACGTACTAATCTCAAGTGCAGCGCGAGTGGTGCTTGATACAGAATCAAACATTAAGCTCTCTGGTAACGAAGATAAAGCCACTGAGCAGTTAAGTACGCTGTTTAATGCCAAACCTGAGCAGCTAAAAGTATACGGTAAAGATAACTGGTTTAGCCCTGTGGCTTCGGGCTCTGCTGCACCTAAAAAAATGGTGGTATGTCCATGCAGTGCTGGGTCGGTTTCTGCAATTGCAGTAGGGGCGTCAGATAATTTATTAGAGCGTGCTGCTGATGTGGTAATTAAAGAACGCGGGCAGTTAATTTTAGTGCCGCGCGAAACACCGTTTAACGAAATTCATTTAGAAAACATGCTTAAGTTATCTCGTTTAGGGGTGACAATTATGCCAGCAGCCCCTGGTTTTTATCATAAGCCACAAAGTATTGAAGACTTAGTTGATTTTATGGTGGCGAGAATTTTAGATCATTTAAACATTGAACATAACCTAACAAAACGTTGGGGTTATGGTGAGGGTAAGTAATGAATAAGCAAAATATTGCTTTAAATATAGAAGGCCTTACCAAGGTTTATAAAAATGGTGTTGAGGCTATTAAGGGCGTTGATTTACAAGTTCATGAAGGTGATTTTTTCGCTTTGCTTGGTCCAAATGGAGCCGGTAAATCAACCACGATTGGTGTTATTTCGTCGCTTGTTAATAAAACAAAAGGCAAAGTAGAAGTATTCGGTTGCGATATTGATACTGATTTAGAAGCTGCAAAAGCGCATTTAGGCTTAGTGCCACAAGAGTTTAACTTTAGTCAGTTTGAAACGCTTAGCCAAATACTTGTTAATCAAGCTGGTTATTATGGTGTACCGCGTGGTGAAGCGCATAAACGTGCTGATAAATACTTAGCGCAGCTTGGCTTATTAGAGAAAAAAGACAAACAAGCGCGTACGCTTTCAGGCGGTATGAAACGCCGATTAATGATTGCGCGTGCCCTTATGCACGAACCCAAGTTGCTTATACTTGATGAGCCAACGGCAGGGGTAGACATAGAACTTCGTCGTTCAATGTGGGACTTTTTACGCCAAATAAATGAGCAAGGCGTTACCATTATTTTAACCACGCATTATCTTGAAGAAGCAGAGCTGCTGTGTAAAAACATCGCTATTATTGATTCTGGTCGAATTGTTGAAAACACGACCATTAAAGCACTGCTTGCAAAGCTTGATAAAGAAACCTTTATTTTAGATTTAAAAATGCCAGCAAATCCTGTAACGCTTGATGGCTACAAATTTACCATGGCGGACGATCATACAATTGAAGTCGAAGTAGCTAAATCACAGGGCTTAAACGCGGTATTTAGCGCATTAACAACTCAAGGTAATACAGTATTGAGCATGCGAAATAAAGCAAACAGACTAGAAGAATTATTTGTAGGATTATTAGAGCAAGGGCGGGGCGAATAAATGTTTAAATATGGCGTAGCCTTAAAAAGTTTATGGATTAAAGAATGTATTCGTTTCTTACGTATTTGGGTGCAAACCTTAGTACCGCCAGCAATTACGATGAGCTTATATTTTGTTATTTTTGGTAACTTAATTGGTTCACGAATTGGCGATATGGGTGGCTTTAGTTATATGGAGTTTATTGTACCTGGCCTTATAATGATGTCGGTTATTACTAACTCTTATTCCAATGTAGCCTCCAGTTTTTACTCAACAAAGTTTCAAAAAAGCATTGAAGAGCTTTTAGTTGCTCCTGTACCTAACTACATAATTGTACTGGGTTATATGGGTGGCGGTATGACGCGCGGTATTATGGTGGGCTTTATAGTTACCTGTGTGTCGTTATTATTTGTTGATATTCAAATTCACAATATTTTTGTAATTATGGCGACGGTTATTTTAACCTCAGCTGTGTTTGCTTTAGGTGGCTTAATTAATGCGATTTATGCAAATAGCTTTGACGATATAAGCATTATCCCCACCTTCATTTTAACGCCATTAACTTACTTAGGCGGTGTATTTTATTCAATTACCCTATTGCCTGAATTTTGGCAAAATGTATCACAAGTAAACCCAATTATTTATATGGTTAACGCATTCCGTTATGGATTTTTAGGTGTGTCGGATGTTGATTTAAGCGTGGCTCTTGGGGTTATTTTAGTATTTATAACAGCGTTATTTACATTAGCGCTTACATTGATTAAAAAAGGTGTGGGGCTAAGACACTAATGAGTGATGCAAATTCACGTAGTATTGTATCTAATCAAGCGGGTATTCACGAAAAGCTTGATGAAATAGTAAATAAGCACTTAGATGCTGAGTTTAAAAAGCCAATTGCAGCGCATACTCAAGCTGCGTTTGACGAGGTTAATGCTAAAGTACACGCCTTTAATGGCCCGCTTATTTTAGACTCGTGCTGTGGCGTGGGTGAAAGCTCAGCTAACTTAGCTAAGCGCCATCCAGATGCCCTTGTTATAGGTATTGATAAATCGTCGCATCGATTAGATAAGCACGATGTTGAGTATAAGCAAACCGACAGTGGGCAGTACATCTTAGTTCAAGCAGACTTAAACGACTTTTGGCGCTTAGCGGTTGCTGCTAATTGGCAACCTACGCACCATTATTTGTTGTATCCAAACCCGTGGCCTAAATCTAAGCATATTCGTAGGCGCTGGCATGGAGCTGCTATTTTTCCGTTTATCGTTAAATTAGGTGGGCAATTAGAAGTGCGCAGCAATTGGGATATTTACGTGAAAGAGTTCGCAAGGGCGCTTGAATTAACTGGCAACCCTTGCGATGTAACTCTTTATGAGTCAGACGATGCAATTACGCCTTTTGAGCGTAAATACTGGGCCAGTGGCCAGCAAAGCCACCGACTCGTTATTAACTTACCTCGCTAAAGTAAGTCAAAGTGCTAACTCTTCTTCTATAACCGTATTAACATGTGGTACTGGGTGGGCAAAATAGTTGCCTTGCATTAGTACCACATTCGCTTTTTTAAGCGCGGTTACTATGGTCGCATTTTCTACCGACTCGGCCATTAGTTGCAAACCAAGCTGATTAGCAAAACTGGCTATGTGTTCAATAAACAAGTAAATGTCTTTGTCATTCACTATTTGCTTTATTAGCGCGCCATCAAGTTTAATACCATCCACTTCTAGCTTAAGTACATTTGATATATTTGAGTAACCACTACCAAAGTCATCAATAATAACCTTCACGCCTTTTGTTTTAACCATACCAATGAATGCTTTTACTTCAGAAAAGTTGGCAATAGCTTGGGTTTCTAAAAGCTCTAACGTGATGTTGCTTGGGTGCGGGTAACGTTTAAGTTCATCAGCAATAAACTCGCTCAAATTAGGATCAAGCATATCTTGTGCTGTTATATTTAAGCTCCAGCAAATGTCGGTTTTTCTAAAGCGGCTAACACATTGTGAAAATATAGTGCGGGTAAGTAAGCCGTCCATTCTTGAGCGAGTCACTACATTTAAAAATGCATCAGGTTTTAACACTTCCCCTTGCGCTGTTACCATTCGAGCTAAACATTCGTACTGAACAACTTTATTGGTATTAGTATCAATAATAGGTTGAAAGTAAGGCACAATACGGTTGTTATCAAACGCTTCACGTACTTCTTTAGCCATTTCTACATTGTATTGATATTGTGTTTTTACATCGTGTAGTGCTTTTGAGTAGTTAACGACGTTGTGTCTACCTTGCTTAGCCTGTAGGGCCGCTATATGCGCGTTTTCGAGTAATAGCGATTTATTACCACTGGCAATACCTGCACAAAGGGTTATATAAATAAAAGGGTCGGTTAACACTGGCGTATTAAAGTTATAAGTTTTTACTAGGTCAGTAAATTCGTCATTACCCATTTCTTTAGGCGCGAGCAATACTATTTTGTTGGTTGCTAATCTGTATATATAGCAATGTGTAGAGCTTCTAAGCTTAAAGTGAGTAAGTAAGTTTTTCATTACCTTGTCGCCCACTTCAGTACCATAAAAGCTGTTTATATCTTCTATTTCATTAACCCAAATAACGGCTAATTGCATGTGATGGGCATTACTTTTTTTAATGTAGTATTCAAGCGCGATATGATTTGAAAAGCCAGTACTTGAGTCAGTTGCTAAAGAGCGCTTTAGTAAATAAATGTATATGGCGGCAACGAGTATCGCGATAAAAAAGAAGAAGCTAGCCATTGCAGCAGCCTTCGATACGCTTTCTTTAAGTTGTTGGTTTAAGTTGTAAATAGTTATATCGGCGCCCGTTAAATAGGTATTGCCGTTATTTGGGTCAACGTAAGGAATAAAAATAGTTTTAAAATGACCCCACTGATCGCTCGATATTTCAAATACAGGCTCTGTTGAATAAAAAGCACTTAGGTTGGCATCGGTGGCTTCAGGGTAGAGATCTAAAAATTGTGTTACTTTGCCATTATTTTGATCGTCTTGCGTGTAGCTTGATGAGCTAAAAAGAACCTTACCGTCTTTTAAAATCATTGAATATACGTAGGCAATATCAAGTGCTTGAGCAAACTCAGACAGTTGCTTACTTTTATTTTGATAGTAAGAAAAGCTTATATTATCGCCTTGATTAACAGCACTTAAATAATCCTCACCTAAAATATGTTTAACGCTGGTGGCGGCGTTAAGTAAGCGATTATCAACAGAGTGCATTATTTCGGCACGCGTGGTTTGGTAAGTGTAGTAAACATAGGTAAGCAAGCTTATTAAAAACAAGCTAAAGCCTGCCACTATCCAACTAACCTTTACTCTTCCTTCTGGCATATGTGTCCCTTTTTTGTTATCAAATTTATTATACCCAAAATAAGTAAATGCCCAATAAATAATTATGTTTAGTCGAATTTTAATTAAATTATCATTTTTTTGTCATCGCTTTGAGTGCTTTTGTAGGTTTAAGCGAGACATTTTAGTTATATTGCAGTAAAGTTAGCGCAATTTTTAAAGAAACACGATTGCTCTAAATATCCTATTCATTAGGCGTTTTTAATGAGTAAGCACGTGTTTTAGCTACACACACTAGGTATTGAGATGGATCAAAAGCGTTGTGCCGTCGCCTCTAAAGAAAGCCTTAAGCGTATATTTACTGTACCTGAAGCGCCAGACTCAACTTTAAGCAAAATCGAGCTTGAAATTTCGAGTAATTTAGCAGGTTTCTTAAACGAAAATATAGCGGCAATTGAAAAACCATTACATGAGATCGAAAAAGATTTTCAATCGGCAGTGATCCCAGAAGATCCAACGTTTGTATCTGCTTATGCCCAAGACATAATGGAGCAACTTGTTGCTCATTCTGTGCATACAGCTGCGCCTAGCTTTATTGGTCACATGACCTCAGCCTTACCACATTTTTTACTACCGCTGTCAAAATTGATGGTAGGACTGAATCAAAATTTAGTAAAAATAGAAACATCTAAAGCATTTACGCCTCTTGAGCGTCAAGTGCTTGGAATGATGCATCATTTAGCGTACGGGCAAGAAGATGCGTTTTATTCTAAATGGATGCACAGTGCTAAAACCTCATTAGGTGCATTTTGCTCTGGTGGTACGGTTGCCAATATTACTGCGCTTTGGATTGCGCGAAACCGCTTATTAAAGCCCGATGGCGATTTTAGGGGGATTGGTGCACAAGGTCTAATTGCCGGTATGCTGCATTATGGCTATAAAGGTTTAGCCGTATTAATATCAGAACGCGGACATTACTCTTTAGGTAAATCGGTTGATTTACTGGGCATTGGTCGCGATAACTTAATTGGTATTAAAACCTGCGAAAATAATAAAGTTGATGTAGGAGCTATGCGCGAAAAAGCACGTGAGCTTGAATCGCAAGGTATTAAAGTAATGGCAATTATTGGGGTCGCGGGTACAACCGAAACCGGCAATATTGACCCACTTGATGAAATGGCCGACTTAGCACAAGACATTAACTGTCATTTTCATGTAGATGCTGCATGGGGCGGAGCAACGCTTTTATCAAACACGCATCGCCCTTTACTCAAAGGAATTGAGCGAGCAGATTCAATTACCATCGATGCACATAAGCAAATGTATGTACCAATGGGCGCGGGTTTAGTTTTATTTAAAGACCCTGCAGCAACCGATGCAATAGAGCATCATGCTGAGTACATACTGCGTAAAGGTTCAAAAGACTTAGGTAGCCACACACTTGAAGGTAGCCGACCAGGTATGGCAATGTTAGTACATGCTTGCTTACGTGTTATTGGCCGTAAAGGTTACGAAATGCTGATTGATCGAAGCATCAAAAAAGCGCATTACTTTGCTGACATAATCAAAGCTGATGAAGACTTTGAGCTTATTTCAGAACCTGAGTTGTGCTTATTAACGTATCGTTATGTCCCTAAGCAAATTAAACAAGCAATAGCCGATGCAGATGCTGCAACCCGGTTAGATATTTTTGCCTCTCTGAATCGCTTTACTGCCAGTATGCAAAAACGTCAGCGAGAGTCTGGTCGCTCATTTGTATCACGTACTCGTTTAACGCCTTCTAAATACGACAATCAACCTACAGTTGTATTTAGAGTGGTACTTGCAAACCCGCTTACCTCAGGCGCTATTTTAAAAGAGATATTAGCTGAGCAAAAAGAGTTGGCTGCAACAGATCCGGTATTCAAAAAATACTTAAGAAAGTATATGTAATCTAAATACAAAAAAGGGTCACTTTGAAGTGACCCTTTTTAATATAAAAAGTATTTATTAATGTAAAATACGTGCTCTAATTGTACCCTCAACAGCGCTTAGTTCTTTAAGTGCTACCTCAGATTGATCTGTATCTACATCAATAACTACATAACCAATAGATGCGTCTGTTTGCAGGTATTGCGCAGCAATATTAATACCGTGCTGTGCAAACGCTTGGTTAATTTGCGTTAGTACACCAGGGCGGTTGTGGTGTACGTGTAATAAACGGCTACGATTAGCAAGCTCAGGCAGCGATACTTCAGGGAAGTTAACCGCAGTAATAGTTGAGCCATTATCTGAATATTTAGCCAGTTTACCCGCTACTTCAATACCTATGTTTTCTTGTGCTTCTTGTGTTGATCCACCAATGTGCGGTGTTAAAATAACATTGTCGAATTGGCGCAGTGGCGATACAAATTCTTCATCGTTAGATTTTGGCTCAGTAGGGAATACATCGATTGCTGCACCACTTAGTTTTTTCTCTGTTAGTGCTTCTGCAAGTGCATCAATATCAACAACAGTTCCGCGTGAAGCATTGATCAAAATAGATCCCTGCTTCATAACAGTAAGTTCTGCGCTACCTATTAGGTTTTTAGTTTGCGGTGTTTCTGGTACGTGTAAGCTAATAATATCAGAGCGTTGTAACAGCTGAGTTAGGTTGTGCACTTGCTTTGCATTACCCAGTGATAACTTATCTTCGATATCGTAATATTCAACGTTCATACCGATGTTTTCAGCCATAATGCCTAGCTGAGTACCAATGTGACCGTAGCCAATAATACCTAAAGTTTTACCACGTGCTTCAAACGAACCATTTGCTGTTTTTAACCAGCCACCACGATGAGCCGCTGCATTACGCTCTGGAATACCGCGTAATAAAAGTAGGATTTCACCAAGTACAAGTTCAGCAACTGAACGAGTATTAGAAAATGGAGCGTTAAATACAGCAATACCGCGTTCGCGTGCTGCATCTAAATCAACTTGGTTTGTACCAATACAAAAACAACCTACAGCAACTAGCTTTTCAGCTGAGTCTAGTACGGCTTGGTTAATATGAGTACGAGAACGAAGCCCTACAAAGTGAACATCTTTAATGCGCTCTTTTAGCTCGTCCTCAGGTAAGGATGTTTTAACGTAGTCGATATTGCTATAGCCGTTACGTTTTAGCGTTTCAACAGCGCTTTGGTGAACACCTTCAAGCAAGAGAATTTTAATCTTGTCTTTTGCTAACGATACCTTACTCATAACCTCATCCTATTTAATTTGTGGCCCATTTTTAGTACCGATAATCACTTTATCAGCACCACGCATCGCAAATAGGCCGTTGGTAACTACGCCAACAATTGAATTTATTTGTGCTTCAAGTTGTTTAGCATTGGTAATTTTTAAGTTAAATACATCTAATATAACGTTACCGTTATCGGTAACAACACCTTGGCGATAAACAGGGTCACCACCAAGTTTTAATAATTCTCGTGCAACGTAGCTGCGCGCCATCGGAATAACTTCTACCGGAAGCGGAAAATCGCCTAATGTATCTACTAATTTGGTGTTATCAACAATACACACAAATTGCTTAGCAACAGCAGCTACTATTTTTTCGCGAGTAAGGGCTGCACCGCCACCTTTAATCATTTCGTTCTGAGCGTTTATTTCGTCAGCGCCATCAACGTATACATCTAAAGCAGCAACATTATTAAGCTCAAATACTTCAATACCTAACGCTTGTAGTCGCGCAGTTGAAGCTTCTGAGCTAGATACCGCGCCTACAATAGTGTCTTTTACTGAGCCAAGAGCATCAATAAAATGGTTAACAGTAGAGCCTGTACCTACGCCTACAATGGTGTTTTCTTTTACAAACTCGAGTGCTGCCCAAGCAGCTGCTTTTTTTAATTCGTCTTGTGTCATTGCTTTGTGCTCATATATGTCAGAAATATGCGGTTAGTAACTAAATTTAAATGTTACCAACTGTATGTTTTATCTGGGGTGATAATGGTTTTAAGTGGTACATCCCACGATTCTATTGGTAAAGTTTCAACTTTTTGGCATTCATGTGCAAGGCCAATTAGTTGCGGTTTTTGCCAATTTTGTTCGTGTAAACGTGCCAATGTTCTGTCGTAAAACCCACCTCCCATTCCTAGGCGATTACCTTGTTTGTCAAATGCAACTAATGGCATAAGGAGGTAATCAAGCGCTGGTAATGGGCATATTTGAGAGCAGTTCAGCTTAGGCTCCAAGATACCATAGCGATTTGCTCTCATGGGTGAGTTTTTCTCATAGCGCTGAAATAGTAAATTAGCGCCATTAAATGGGTGTATTATAGGTAGGTGAATAGCATGCTTTAAACTCCATAATTCTTTAATTAACAATGAGGTGTCTAGTTCTCCATCGTTACTTAAATAAATGGCAATATGCTTTGAATTTGTTGTTTTTTCGCTTTTTAGATGTTGAATAAAATTCATTTTTAGCGATTGAGCAGCAATTACTTGCTGATTATTTGACAAGTTATTACGAATTTCACGAATATCAGTTCTTATTTGTGCGCGCTTATTGCTCATTAAATTATTAAACCGCTACTAAAAAGAGAATAAATCAGGAAAAACTAAAAAAATAGCCAACACTATTAGCAACGTTGTGGCAGTAGCAATTAGTGAATACAAAAGTAAGTTGCTACGTTTTTTAGGTGTTGCTAAGTCATCATCTAGCATTAGGTCGTCATCTTGCCATTCGTCAATATTTTCGTCTGGTGCTTTTAATTGAGTTTCAGGAAGACGTTGCTCTAACTCATCTAGTTTTTCTTCAAGGCGAATTAAGCTGCTAGTGATGTAATCGAGTGCATCAAAAATACGTTCATCACGTTGGTTGTTATTTGCAGCAGGGTTTGAGCCATTTTGAATGATGTTTGAAACAGCTTGAAGCTTACTTTTAATGCCTAAGCTTGCTAGTAATTTAGCCTGTTTTAACGCTTTGTCTTTATCGCTTGGTGCAAACAGTGGCTTACCTTTAAAAAAAAGAGCTACTTTTTCATCTGACGTTTTTAATTTTGCAGCTAAGTTTGCGCACGCTGTTTTTATGTCAACGTTATCGGCAAGTCCTGAAAATATAACACGAAAGTTATCGGCCATTTAACTGTCCCTAAAGCTTTTATAATGAAATGAGTATATACCTAAAGTACAAAAGAATTCGAGGTCGATTTAATAGTTATTTTGTCGGCGCTCTACAAACAATATAGCGAATAAGTTTTAGATGTAAAAACGGCCCTTAAAAGGGCCGTTTTTAATTTACTACAACAATTTTGGCTTAAAGGCCAGCAGCTGCGCGAAGTGCGTCTGCTTTATCTGTACGTTCCCATGGGAACTCTTCACGACCAAAGTGGCCGTAAGCCGCTGTAGGAAGGTAGATAGGGCGCTCTAAATCAAGCATTTGAATTAAGCCGTAAGGGCGTAGGTCAAAGTGTTCACGAATAAGCTCGATTAAACGGCTTTCTTCTAGCTTGCTTGTACCAAACGTTTCAACGCTGATAGAAGTTGGCTCTGCAACACCAATTGCGTAAGAAACTTGTAGCTCACACTTATCAGCAAGGCCAGCAGCCACTACATTTTTAGCTACGTAACGTGCAGCGTATGCAGCACTACGGTCAACTTTTGATGGATCTTTACCAGAGAAAGCACCACCACCGTGACGAGCCATACCACCGTATGTATCTACAATGATTTTACGACCAGTTAAACCACAATCGCCCATTGGTCCGCCAATTACAAAGCGACCCGTTGGGTTAATGAAAAACTTAGTCGCGCTTGTAATAAGCTCTGCAGGAAGTACCGGCTTGATGATTGTTTCCATCACCGCTTCTACTAAATCTTTTTGTGAAATATCTTCGCTGTGCTGAGTAGAAAGTACTACAGCATCAATACCTACTGGTTTGCCGTTTTCGTATGCAAAAGTAACTTGAGATTTTGCATCTGGACGTAACCAGTTAAGCTCGCCGCTTTTACGAACCTCAGCTTGGCGTTGAACTAAACGGTGCGAGTAAGTAATTGGAGCAGGCATTAGTACTTCTGTTTCGTTACATGCATAACCAAACATTAAGCCTTGGTCGCCAGCGCCTTGCTCTTCTGGGCTAGTACGGTCAACACCTTGGTTAATGTCAGGAGACTGTTTACCAATAGTGTTTAAAATAGCACACGAGTCCGCATCGAAACCCATGTCTGAATTTGTGTAGCCAATGTCACGAATTGTTTTACGTGTAATTTCTTCGATATCAACCCATGCGCTAGTAGTGATTTCACCACCAACCATAACCATACCGGTTTTTACGTAAGTTTCGCATGCAACACGGGCATGAGAGTCTTGCTCTAGGATAGCATCAAGTACCGCATCAGAGATTTGATCGGCGATTTTATCCGGATGACCTTCAGAAACTGATTCAGAAGTAAATAAATGTTTTGCCATTGTAATTCTGCTCACAAATATTGCGCTTCACAAACGTCGGTATTAGCGCTAAAAAATTAAGGGGCGTATTTTATCGAAAACAAAACACCTTGCATAGTGTTTTTACGCCTAGACGTCTAAATAAAATTACTAATAACTTTTTGGTCTTAAAAAATATTCATAATGCCTCACTTTTATAGGGTTTTTAATTGCACACCGCCCCCACAATAAGTAAGAATGGTCGGTATAAACGAACCCAAGTTACTTGGGTGCATAAACAAACACATAAATACCCGCGCAAATACACATAAAGGTAGGAGAATTCATGCCATCTCGCAAAGAACTTGCAAATGCTATTCGCGTCTTGTCAATGGACGCAGTACAAAAGGCCAAATCTGGTCACCCTGGAGCCCCTATGGGCATGGCTGATATCGCAGAAGTATTATGGCGCGATTATCTAAAACATAACCCAACGAATCCAGAGTGGGCTGACCGTGACAGATTTATTCTTTCAAACGGCCACGGTTCAATGCTTATATATTCTCTATTGCACCTAAGTGGTTACGACTTACCGCTAGACGAAATTAAAAACTTCCGTCAAATGCATTCTAAAACACCAGGTCACCCTGAGTATGGCTATGCACCAGGAATCGAAACTACTACGGGTCCATTAGGTCAAGGGATCACAAATGCAGTAGGTATGGCAATTGCTGAAAAAGCACTTGCTGCACAGTTTAACCGTGAAGGTCACGATATTGTTGATCACTTTACCTATGCATTTATGGGCGACGGTTGCCTAATGGAAGGTATTTCACATGAAGCAGGTTCACTTGCTGGCACATTAGGCCTTGGTAAACTTGTTGCGTTTTGGGATGACAACGGCATTTCAATCGATGGTGAAGTAGAAGGTTGGTTTACCGATGATACACCAGCGCGCTTTAAAGCATACGGCTGGCATGTAATTAGTGGTGTTGATGGCCACGACAGCGATGCTGTAAGTGCTGCAATTGCAGAGGCTAAGAGCGTTACCGACAAGCCATCACTAATTTGTTGTAAAACAATTATTGGTTACGGCTCACCTAATAAATCAGGTAGCCACGATTGTCATGGTGCTCCACTGGGTGATGACGAAATTAAAGCGTCTCGCGAATTTTTAGGTTGGACTGGCGATGCGTTCGAAATTCCTGATGATATTTACGCACAATGGGATAGCAAAGAAAAAGGCCAACAGCTTGAATCAAGCTGGGACGAAAAATTTGCAGCATACGCAAAAGCATACCCAGAGCTAGCGTCAGAATACAAGCGTCGTATTAACAACGAACTTCCTGGCGATTGGGCTGAAAAATCTCAAGCGTATATTGAGCAATTACAAGCAAACCCAGCAAACCCAGCGTCTCGTAAAGCATCGCAAAATGCATTAAATGCGTTCGGTCCGTTATTACCAGAATTTATGGGTGGCTCAGCCGATTTAGCTGGCTCAAACTTAACAATTTGGGATGGCTCTAAAGGTTTAACACGCGATGATGCAAGCGGTAACTACATTTACTACGGTGTGCGTGAGTTTGGTATGTCGGCCATCATGAATGGTATTGCCCTTCATAAAGGCTTTATTCCTTACGGTGCTACGTTTTTAATGTTTGTTGAATACGCAAAAAATGCTGTACGTATGGCTGCATTAATGAAGCAACCAAGCATTTTTGTATACACGCACGATTCTATTGGTTTAGGTGAAGATGGTCCAACTCACCAACCAGTAGAGCAAATTGCAAGCATGCGTTTAACGCCTAACTTATACAACTGGCGCCCGTGTGACCAAGTTGAGTCGGCAATTGCATGGCAACAAGCTATTGAGCGTAAAGACGGTCCTACATCGTTAATCTTTACTCGCCAAGGTCTTGAGCAACAAGCGCGTGACGCACAGCAATTAAGTGACGTTAAAAAGGGTGGTTACATCCTTAGCTGTGACGGCAATCCAGAGATTATCTTTATTGCGACGGGCTCTGAAGTGCAACTAGCACAAGATTCAGCAAGCGAACTACGCAGCCAAGGTAAAAAGGTACGTGTTGTATCTATGCCTTGTACTGATGCCTTTGAAACGCAAAGCGCAGCATACAAAGAAAGCGTATTACCGGCATCAGTTTCACGCCGCGTAGCAGTAGAAGCTGGTATTGCTGACTACTGGTACAAGTACGTTGGTTTAAACGGCGCAGTAGTAGGTATGACTACCTTTGGTGAGTCAGCACCTGCAGGCGAACTGTTTGAGCACTTTGGTTTTACAGTGGCAAACATTGTAAGCAAAGCAAACGAGCTTTTTTAATCGATTGCTTTAATATTTAAAAGCCCGCTCTGTTTAAAACAGGGCGGGCTTTTTTGTTTGAATAACTGTAAAAGCGTTGCTTTAAAACGCCAGCAAGCTGGGCGTCTACAGGGAGTTTAATACCAATCTGCTTATATATGGGGTCTATTAAACGTTAAGAAAATTACGCTAGAACTAGGCAAAAGTTTTTATATCTAGTTGTTCTAAATAAAAAACTTTTAACGACGTTATAGTGCAATTTAATTCGTTAAATTGATCAAAGATTTATGCAGGTTGGTATAATTTTGAGTGGTAGGCGAAGAGTTTGCTCACGTGGGAAGGCAGCTTCTAATTTATTTAATATTACCCAAAGGGCTGCTTTGAATACTTTAAGTGAGTAACTTTCAATACGCTTCTCTTGCAAGCTATTTACCTATCAGGCAAGGTAGTGCGATAAAATTTATAAATAAAAATCTTAAATTAATAGCAGGAGCTAAAAATGCCAAAGTTCGATAACGTAAGTGTAGTAAAAAAAGCCAATGTATATTTTGACGGAAAAGTATCAAGCCGTACCGTTATTTTAGGTGATGGCGAAGCGAAAACGTTAGGCTTTATGCAACCAGGTGAGTTTGTTTTTGATACAAACCAAAAAGAATGCATGGAGCTTTTAGCTGGCCAATGGGATATTTTATTACCAGGCGCGAGCGAATGGAAAACATTTAATGCAGGTGAATCGTTTAATGTAGATGCAAACGTAAGCTTTAAAGTAAAAGTATCTGACTTTGCTGATTACTGTTGTTCGTACACAGATTAATCAATCAGAGCTTAAATTAAGTAGACGTCTGAAAGCCCATGCAATGTGGGCTTTGCATAAACTTTGCGCAACACATGATTTAAATCACCAAAAGCCGTAAATAACCCTCAAATATCTCTCTTTTTTCCTTGTGTTAATCTAAATAGCCCCCAATACTAATTGTAGGTAACAAATAAAAGGATACCCTATGAAAATTAATCTTTCTGGTCACCATGTTGAAGTTACTGACTCTATTAGAGAGCACATCAACGAAAAATTTTCAAAAATCGAGAGCCATTTCCCATCGCTTATTGCGCTCGATATTATTTTGTCTAAAGAGCATCATAAGATCCAAGCTGAAATTAGCACAAATTACGAAGGCACGCGCATATCGGTAAAAGGGGAAAACGAAGTTATGTACCCAGCTATTGCAAGCGCAGCTAAAAAACTCGATGCGGCACTAAAACATCGAAAAGGGCAAATAAAAGCAAACTTACACGAAAAGCCTGTAAGCACGACACCTGAAATCGCACACGAGATCATCCAAGAGATGGATCTTAAATAAAAATTAGTCACAAAGTATTGTAAAAAAGAGCCGCCTGGCTCTTTTTTATTGCCTGTAATTTCTGTAAGTTAGAGGCTCACACACACTATTTTTGAGCAGTAAATGAACCAAGCAGTATCGAAATGGAAATCAAGCCTGAACGCGCTTGGCCCTGGGATTCTCATGGCAACAGCCGCTATTGGAGGTTCTCACTTAGTTGCCTCTACACAAGCTGGGGCAATATTTGGCTGGCAATTATTTTGGCTTATCCTCGTTGTTAATGTTTTAAAGTACCCGTTTTTTCGCTTTGGTATGGAATACACTCTCGCTACTAAAAATAGCCTAGTAGAGGGGTATAAAAGTAAAGGTCCGTTTTACTTTTATAGCTTTATTGGTTTAAACATTGTAGCCGCCGTTGTTAATACCGCCGGCGTATTACTGCTTACCGCAAGCTTACTGCATTACGCTCTACCTATTGTTATTGAAGTAACCTTACTTTGTTGGATGCTGCTAGGGGTATGTTTAGTTATATTACTACTTGGGCACTTTAAAGCGCTCGATAACGTTGCCAAAGGCATTATGGGGCTGCTTACACTTGCAACATTAATTGCTCTTGCTATAGCATTTAGTAACGGTCCAATGGCACCTGCTGACTACGTTGGTCCTTCACCGTACGAACTTGCAATGCTGAGTTTTATGGTGGCTTTAATGGGGTGGATGCCAGCGCCTATCGAAATATCTGCATTAAGTTCTTTATGGCTAAAAGAAAAACAAGCGCAGCAAACCGTCACTAAAAGCCAAGGCCTGTTCGATTTTAACGTAGGTTACTGGCTTACAGCTGGCTTAGCATTAGTATTTTTTAGCTTAGGTGTATTAGTGCAATACGGGCAAACCAGCAGTATAGAACTCGGTGGTGTCGCGTTTGCCAAGCAGCTTATTGATATGTACGCATTAACAATAGGGGAGTGGGCAAGGCCGCTTGTATCAGCCATTGCTTTTTTATGTATGTTTGGCACCACATTAACTGTACTAGATGGTTACGCGCGTACTTTAAACGAATCGCATAAATTACTTGGCTTTAAGCAATCAAAACACAGCTTAAATATTTGGCTAATACTACAAGCACTTGCCGGTATGGCGGTTATTTTATTTTTTAAATCAGCCCTTGGCCCCATGCTTACGTTTGCGATGACGCTTTCATTTGTTACAACGCCTATTTTTGCATGGCTCAACTTTAGCCTTGTGCGCTCAGAGCCAGCTATTAAGCACAGCGTATTACTACGCAGCTTAACGTGGTTAGGCTTAGTGTACTTGGTTGGTTTTGCTTTAGCTTTTATAATTTGGAAGTTGGCAGCCTAATTAAAGATCAAAGCCCTATAACGGGCACTCTACTTTGTTATATTTATACTCAATAGGGAAAATCTGACCTTCTGCGGATTTTTTTATACTCTTATCGATACGTAAAATACTATTTTTAAAATCATCGACTAAACGATATCGCATTTCAGTCATTGAGTTTTCACCTAAAATGTATATTTCTTCTTGGCGGATCTCCCCTCCATCTGCAATAGTAAGTGTAGTGATAGCATTTACAGTATTTCCTCCAAGGCTGTTTAGTACTCCTTCAACAATACCTTCATACCCAACGCTGTATTCAACTGATTGGGAGTAACCTAACTTTGTCCCTGTTACTTTTGTACCGTAAATATCTAATTTTAATTCACGCGTTTCGGTAAAGCCTTCTTCACTACCCTCATATTTGTAACAAGCAATATTACCAAAATCCAGTTCGTCGTCAGAAATGTCATTCTCTATAGAAAACACAAACAGCTCACCTGTTTTTTTAACCTGGACACCGTAACGCGATGTTTCTGCAGTTGATACTAAGCTTGCTACAGTCACATCTTTGGTTTCTTTGTAAAATATACTTCCTGAGCCAAAACAAATGTTTGCCTCTGTTGTATCACAAGCTTCAATATTTGAATGATTTTCAATCTCTTTTGGAAGAGTGATATCATCCCAATTGTTAGCAAGTTTTTGTGTTGAAGTTTCGGATGCGCTATCTAATACAACTTTTGTCGAGTTGGAAGTGAAATAGTTGTAGCCAAAAAAACCGGCTAAAATGAGTGAAATAACAATAAAAATATTTTTCATAATGGATGAATTACAACAGCTTTAATCAAAAGTGCGTGAATTATAACGGTTTTAATCAAAAGTTCAATTTGGTAAAGATTACCCTTACTCACAATTGAAAACCACGTGTAAATAAGTTATTCAGTAGTGCGAACAAAAAAATACTCGCCCTCTGATTTGGGTAACGATCCGCTTTTTATCAGGTCGCTCATAAAACAAAAATAAACAAGACACCAACAAAACACCCACCCTAAATTTTGTTGTTAAGTATGTTTTATTAAGCATGTTCGCGAGGTAAACTCGCGCCTACAGGATTGGGGTTATATTTGTAGGCGCGGCTTTAAGCCGCGTTTTTGGTTTTTTTTTACTACTCGCGAGGTAAAAAAATTAAGACAACACCTATCTTAATTGAGATAGCTTTGTTTGTTTAATTAAGGTGGATGTCTAGTTTGATTTAGCAATAAAACACAGCGTGTTATTACGTAGCTTAACGTGGTTAGGACTAGTGTATTTAGTAGGTTTTGCAGTAGCGTTTATAGTGTGGGAGCTAGCAGCCTAAATATAACCCCTTACTTTAGGGTTTTAATTAAAGCCCTAAAGCCCTCAAGCATTAAATTCTAGGATTAAACGAGGTATAAATGGATATTAGAACAGGTGAACTTTCAAACCCACACGTTATAAAGCTACTACAAGGGCATCATAACGATATGCTAAAACACTCACCTGCGGAGAGCGTACATGCACTGGATGTAACTAAACTTACTCAGCCCAATATAACCTTTTATAGCTTATGGATTGATAATAATTTAGCGGGTGTTGGTGCTTTAAAAGCACTAAATACAACGCATGGCGAAATTAAGTCAATGCGCACATCAAGCCGCTATTTACGCCAAGGCATAGCAGCTAAATTGCTCACCCATATAATTGAGCAATTCACACTGCGTGGTTATAAAAAGCTAAGTCTAGAAACCGGCACCGCAGAGGCATTTTTACCCGCACAAAAGCTTTATGCTCAATTTGGTTTTAAAAAATGCGAACCGTTTGGTGATTATGAGCTAGACCCGTACAGCTTGTTTATGAGTAAAGCGCTTTGAGTTGTATGCGTTCACCATTTACAGAAGAACAAAAAAGCAATATAAAGAGTTTTAGGAGATGATGTAATGAGCAAACGTGATTTATTTTCAGAATTAACTACAACTCTTAGTGATGCTAAAGCGCATTCACAAGGAAAGCTTACATTACGTACTCATTCAGTAAATGATATTAACGACCTTGCTATCTCACCGGATGAAATAGCAAATATTCGAGAAAC
This sequence comes from Pseudoalteromonas sp. SWN166, assembly GCF_015864485.1. NCBI lineage: Bacteria > Pseudomonadati > Pseudomonadota > Gammaproteobacteria > Alteromonadales > Pseudoalteromonadaceae > Pseudoalteromonas > Pseudoalteromonas sp. SWN166. The sequence goes on along the minus strand of NZ_JADYXB010000016.1, from coordinate 44,890 downwards.
ATCCAGCATACATCAGCAAGGGGGCTCGGAAATCAAGCACAAAGGGGGAGAGCATCTAATTGACGAGCGGTAAATTACCGAGGTTTTTGTTGTGTCATTCTAAAGCATTGAACTATATAGCTAACACCTATTTTCTGTTTAATTAGTTCTGCTCCTATATCCTAATTTATCCCACATCAACTAAAAGGAAATAAGCTTATGAGTGAGATGAAGGTTCGAAATTACTATGAAAGTATAAAAAGCTCTATAAAAAGTGCACAAAAGTATGTTGAATGTGAAGACCAAGATGATCTAGTTAAAAGTGTGAATATTTTGAGTCGAGACTTTGGATTACCTTTTTTACAAACTGTTTCTTTCTCTGGATACAGATATAAATACATAGATCATAAAAATGGACTATTAAAAAATGAAGAGCTGCTCAGCTTCATTAATAGTTTTGAAGCAGGTATTTTTGACGTGTTTAAAGAGCAAAGTATTTTTTATGGTTTTCAATTAAATTTACTAAAAAGCCTTATTAAGGCTTATGAAAATGGTTTTTTTGAAGCCTGTTTACCAGGAGCTTTTACATTAATAGAGTCTGCATTATCACAATTCGATTATGAAGATGACATCCCTAATGCTAAAGAGAGAGTGCGCTATAACCAAAGAGTAATTAAAGATAAGTTCAAGTCCCTAGAATTTGGTTTAGAATTAAGTGCTTCCTTGAAATCTGTAAGTGGACTTTTAGATTACTACTTTAAACCTGTGGATTTTCAGAAGTTTGAAGAACCCACAGATGTAAACCGCCATTGGTTACAACATGGTAGGCATATTGCTTTAATTGTTGATAAATCAATGGCACTTAAAATATTTGGATTTTTAGCAACCGTAATTCAGACAATAGAATTGTTTCATTACGAATACCCTCCTTATGATGAACTGCATGACTAGTCGGCTTAAAGACTTTTTTATGAAGCTGCGTAAACTAACTCAGCTCTTTTATCGCTCTACTTATTCCATCTAAACTCAGCGCATACATACGGTTGTTCATTAACTCTTTTATAAAACCAATTGATTGATAGTACGGCCAGTGTTCAACGGGTTGTGGGTTAAGCCACGCTACCTTATCAAAATGGTTGGTGATTCGTGATAACCATACACTGCCAGGCTCTTCGTTATAGTGCTCTACCGAGCCGCCAGGGTAGGCTATTTCGTATGGGCCCATAGTGGCATCGCCTACAAATATTACTTTGTAGTCGCTGGTAAACTTGTTTATGAGCGTCATGGTGTCTATTACGTTTGAATGGCGGCGCGCGTTGTCTTGCCAAACGTTCTCGTACAAGCAGTTATGAAAGTAGTAAAACTCTAAATGTTTAAATTCGCTGTGGGCGGCGCTAAATAGCTCTTCGCAGGTATGAATGTAGTCATCCATTGAGCCGCCAATATCAAACAGCATCAATATTTTTACGGCATTGTGACGCTCAGGTGCCATTTTTACATCAAGCATGCCACCCTGTTTTGCAGTAGCGCGAATAGTCTCGTTTAAATCTAGCGTGTCGCTTGCGCCAGTGCGGGCAAATTTACGCAGCTTTTTAAGGGCGAGTTTAATAGTACGCGAGCCAATTTCGCGATCGGTGTCGAGGTTTTTGTATTCTCGTTTATCCCACACTTTTACCGCTTGGCGGTTACGGTTACCGTCTTGCCCTATACGCACGCCTTCTGGGTTGTAGCCATACGCACCAAAAGGTGATGTACCGCCAGTGCCCACCCATTTATTGCCGCCAGCGTGGCGTTTTTGTTGCTCTTCTAAACGCTCTTTTAGGGTTTTCATAAGCTCGTCGAGTCCGCCCATAGCTTTAAGTTGGGCTTTTTCTTCATCGCTTAGGTTTTTTTCGAATTCTTTACGTAGCCAGTCTTCAGGTAAGTTGTGCTGTTGCTTTAAGCTCTCGAGTAAATCGAGGTCAGCAATACCACTAAAATAGTCGCTAAAGGCTTTGTCAAATCGGTCAAAGTGGGTTTCGTCTTTTACCATTATGGTGCGTGCTAAATGGTAAAAGGCGTCTACGTCGGCAAATATAACGCCTTTTTTTAAGGCATTTATTAAATCGAGTAGCTCGCGCAGGCTTACAGGTAAGCGGTATTCACGCAGTTTGAAGAAAAACGCAATCAACATCTTAACGGCGGCTCATAAAGGCTAATTTTTCGATTAGGCTTATGTCCTGCTCGTTTTTAAGCAGTGCGCCAAACATGGGCATTAATCCGCCTTTTTTAGCTTTGTCGTGCAGTGTTTTAGCGTCTATGTCTTCTGCCATAAGCAGTTTAAGCCAGTCGAGTAATTCGCTAGTGGATGGCTTCTTTTTAAGGCCGTTTGCATCGCGTAGGTTAAAAAACACTTCGAGTGCTTGGCGTACTAAATCTTGTTTAACGTTAGGGTAGTGCACGTCAATAATCTGCTGCATTTCATCGCTGCTAGGAAAATCAATATAGTGAAAAAAGCAGCGGCGTAAAAATGCATCCGGCAATTCTTTTTCATTATTAGAGGTAATGATCACAATAGGGCGCTCTTTGGCTACAATGCGCTCATTAGTTTCGTAAACATGAAACTCCATTTTATCAAGCTCAAGTAATAAGTCGTTTGGAAACTCTATGTCGGCTTTATCTATTTCATCAATTAATAGTACTGGGCGTTTACCGTGTAGTTCTGCATGAGTAAATGCTTGCCAAAGCTTACCTTTAACAATGTAGTTACCAATATTGTGTACACGCTCGTCACCTAATTGGCTGTCGCGCAGGCGCGAAACCGCATCGTACTCGTACAAGCCTTGCTGCGCTTTAGTAGTCGATTTAATGTGCCACTGAATAAGTACTGTATCTAAACTTTTAGCTAACTCCTCAGCCAGCATGGTTTTACCTGTGCCGGGTTCGCCTTTAATTAAAAGTGGTTTTTCGAGCATAATGGCGGCATTTACTGCCTGTTTTAGCGAGCTGCTTGCGATGTAATTGTCAGTAGAATTAAATTGCACGGTGTACCCTTGTCTGGTCTGAGGAGTAAGTTATTTTGTTATAATGCCATAGTTAAACGGCAGGTCCAAGGTAGGCAAAACGCGGTATGACCTCACCGTCTTTTTCAATAGTTTCTAAAAACATACTAAGTGGGCGCGCCCAGATTCCAAATTCACCATAGAGTGCTTGGTAAATCACAAGTTGTTCCTCGGTTTCGCTATGGGTGGCAACGTGAATAACTTTGTATTGCGGCCCTTTGTAGTGTTGGTACATACCTGGTTTGAGGGAAAGTGGTTTTATTGCTGTAGTCATGTTTTGATCTCTTGTATAATTTGGCTTTGCACTTTTAATGTTAACTAATTTGCCAACACTATGAACTATATTTCTTTAGATGATTACAAAAAGGCGTGGGTTTTTCGCCACAAAGATTTACCTGTATCTGATGAAGACGCAGCAAAAATAAAGCCTATGGGCGATGAGCGTGCAGCCGTACTTTGGACAACCATGGTGAGCCGTGAGTTTGATCACCCAGATTTTTTTGAAGACACCGATTGGTGTGGCCAAGAAAAAAGCTTTAGCCAAGAAGTAGATTGGCAAGATGCGTGGGAAAATGGTGATGCGCAACCACCAGAAGCAATCTTAACGTTTTTAGATTGGGAAGCTAACACCACTGTTTATTTTTGTATGGCACGCGATAATATTATCGAAACAACATTTGATGTATTTAAACGCAATTGGCAAAACTTTATGTTTTTAGCTGATGGCAGTTTGCTGATTGGTAAAAAGCGTAATACGGTTGTGCAATTTTTAGAATCAGGTAAAGCAAAATTAGGTGAAAAGCCAAGCGCTTAATTAGTGCGCTGCGCTTAAAAAATATTCAATACTGTGTTATAAAACATTTACCTGAATATTTTTTAGTACAGCTTTTGGTCGCTAAAAATCAGTCACTTGGTGCTCAGCAGCAAGTTGAAATTTGGCAAACTGATGCACAAAAAGTGTTGTATGCACAATTGTGTAATGCGTTTTATCAGCGTGAGGTTCAGCGATTAGTTGCAGAGCCTAATGCCGATAAACTGCGCCGCCAGTTAAAAAGCCTACCTTATTATATTGAGCGAGCGGCAACGTTAGTTGCCAATGGTGACACGCCTTTTACGCTTGATGCACAAAATAGTACGTGGCTTGAAAAGCAAAAACCGACCCCACCCGATGTGAATGTTCAAGCTAATGAACTTTTTTATCAAACGTATGCCAAAGTGGGGCTTATAGTGCCCGTTATATTGCATGGCTACGATCAGGTGCGTCTTAGAATAGACAGTATCGATCAGTTAGGCGAAAATAAGCTGCATTGTAACGAGCTTGGTTGGTTTGATTTTTTAGGAAGTGGGCTAGAGCAGCAAAATGCTCAGCTAATAAAGCCAAGTAAAGTGAGTTTAACCGCTGCATGTTGCGGGCATCAGTGGCAATTTTCGAAGCGTTGTATGCCACGGGTTTTATCACTACGCGAAATGCTTTTAGCGGGTAGTATTAATTGGCGCAATTTTAAGCGCCCCTTAGCGTATTAAAGTTAAGGTATTTGGAATTTAAAATAAGGAGTGTTAAATGCGTATTTTTCAAGTTGGCTTACTGTGCTTAGCACTGTTTGTACAATACAGATTATGGTTTGGTCATAATGGTTTACAAGACTACACACGGCTAAAAGGTGCTGTAGCGTCGCATCAAGAAACCAACGAAAAGCTCATTAAACGTAATAAAGTACTTAAAGCAGATATTGAAGACTTAAAGCTTGGCCAAGAAGGCATTGAAGAGCGTGCACGCAACGAATTGGGAATGATTAAACCGGACGAAACATTTATTCGTGTTTTACCGGGCAAACAATATGACAAATAAACAGACTATTGCAGCAATTGTACCAGCTGCGGGCGTTGGCAGTAGAATGCAGCACAATGCGCCTAAGCAATATATACAATTAGCCGGTAAAACCATTTTAGAACACACCTTAGCTAAACTTTCTCAATTATCTCAATTACGCACTATTGTTGTTGCCCTTAGCGACAGCGACCCCTATTTTGACGAACTCCCAACACTTGATAAGCGCATTGTTCGCGCCAGTGGCGGTAAAGAGCGTGCAGATTCAGTACTCAATAGCTTACTTTTTTTAGCGCCCAATCCTCCAGCATGGGTGCTTGTACATGATGCTGCGCGTCCGCTAGTTAATATCAGTGATATAGAACGTTTAATTGATGAATGTATACGCGCTGATGAAGGCGGTATTTTAGCTAGCAAAGTAAAAGACACCATAAAACGCGGCCACACTCATGCCCTACAAACTGTGCCACGAGACGATTTATGGCAAGCACTTACCCCGCAGTTTTTTAAATATGACGAGCTTAAAAATGCACTTCAAGGCGCATTAGCAAGTGGGGCAACTATTACAGACGAAGCAAGTGCAATTGAATGGGCGAGTAAGCCAGTAAAGCTTGTAGCAGGTCGCAGCGATAATATTAAAATAACCACGCCAGAGGATTTAGACTTGGCTGGGTTTTTATTACATAAACAACAAAACGAGAGTGCATTATGATACGAATTGGCCATGGTTTTGACGTACATAAATTTGGCGGCGAAGGCCCGTTAACTATTTGTGGTGAAAAAATTGATTATCCACAAGGCTTTTTAGCGCACTCAGATGGCGATGTCGCTATTCATGCATTATGTGATGCTATTTTAGGCTCGCTTGCAATGGGTGATATTGGTAAGCACTTTCCGGATACGGCTAGTGAGTATGAAAATATCGACAGCCGTATTTTACTTCGCCATGTGGTGAGCTTAGCTAAAGAGCAAGGTTATGTAATTGGCAATGGCGATGTGACTATTGTTGCACAGGCGCCAAAAATGCTGCCACACATTCAAGCTATGCGTGCTAATTTAGCCAGCGATTTAAATTGTAACCTTAGCCAAATTAACGTTAAAGCCACTACTACTGAAAAGCTAGGCTTTGAAGGGCGCAGGGAAGGTATTTCGAGCCATGCAGTGGTTATTATGAGTAAAGAGTCTATGAGTACAAAAAACGCATGAGCGATTTAAATTATTTATACGGTGCTCCGCTTTCTAAAGCTGATTTTAAAACCACCGCTGAAGACTTTATGGTTGATGAAGACCTAGGTATAGAATTTACAGGCAGTGGCGAACACGTGTGTTTGCAGGTGGTTAAAAAAGGCGAAAATACGCAATATGTTGCCAAGCTAATTGCGCAGCGTGCGGGTGTTTCACCGCGAGACGTAAGTTACGCCGGCATGAAAGATCGCCACGGTGTGTGCTCACAGTGGTTTAGTGTAAAAGTACCGATTAAAAAGCCTATCGATTTTAGCGATTTAAATAGCGAGAGTATTTTTATTGTGTCGCAACAGCGCCACGACCGTAAATTACGCACGGGCTGCCACAAAGGTAATAAATTTACTATTACGCTTCGTAACGTAACCAAGCCCCTTGATATTTTATGCCGCATTAACGCAGTACGCGCAGGTGTGCCTAATTACTTTGGCGAACAACGATTTGGGCATGGCGGTCATAACTTAGTTATGGCTGAAAAAATGTTTGCCGGTGAGCGCATTCGCGATAAAAAACTGCGCGGTATTATTATTTCAGCAGCGCGCTCTCATGTGTTTAATCAAATAGTAAATTTACGTGTTAAAGAGCATGGTTTAGCTAAAACAATGCACCGTGAAGTATTTATGCTCAGCGGCAGTAATGCATTTTTTGAAGATGCAATTAACGACGAAAACATAGAGCGATTAGCCACTGGCGATATTATGATGTCGGCACCTATGGTGGGGAAAAGCGAAAAAGGTTTAACCGAACAAGAAAAAATCTGGCTTGAACCTTTCCAAACATGGTGTGATGGCTTAGGTGAGTTAGGCCTTAAAAATGAGCGCAGAATGCTGCGTTTAATTCCGCAAAACTTAACGGTTGAGACCATAGATGAAACCAGTTTAAAGCTGAGTTTTGGTTTGCCAAAAGGGTGTTTTGCAACCGCATTATTACGCGAGCTGGTGGATTACACAGATGCAAGCCCACGAGAGCGCAAAGAGAAGGATAATGACATAAATGAAGATACTGTTAAGTAACGATGATGGCGTAAATGCTAAAGGCATTGCAGTTTTATATCAGGCGCTTATACAAATTGCAGAGGTAACCCTTGTTGCACCTGATCGCAACTGTAGTGGCGCAAGTAATTCTTTAACGTTAATGAACCCGCTGCGAGCTACAACGCTTGAAAATGGTTTTATGTCGGTTAATGGCACACCTACTGATTGTGTACATTTAGGTGTAAATCAGTTAGCTGATGAAAAACCAGACCTTGTTGTTGCTGGTATTAACCATGGTGCCAATTTAGGCGATGATACGCTTTACTCTGGCACTGTTGCCGCTGCAACTGAAGGTCGCCACTTGGGCTTACCTGCAATTGCGGTATCGCTTTGCTCACATAAGGGCGAGCATTTTGAAACAGCCGCCGCGGTTACCGTAAATATTATTAAAGGCTTGGCTTCGCACCCGCTGCCAAAAGATCAAATAATAAATATTAATGTGCCAGATATTCCATTAAGTGAATTAAAAGGGGTGCAAGTAACACGCCTAGGCGCTCGCCATAAAGCCGAAACCATGACCAAACAAACAGATCCTTGGGGTCGTGATATTTATTGGTATGGATCGCTAGGGACTGAAAGCGATGCAGGAGAGGGGACCGATTTTCACGCTATTAACAATGGCTATGCATCGGTGACGCCATTGAGTGTTGATATGACAGCAAAAGATAGCTTAAAAGCCGTAGGAGACTGGTTAGCCGATTTGGAGATTAATCGTGCTCGCTAATTATACTCGCAGTGCAAAAGCGTTATCTGACTTACTAAAGCGTGAAGGCGTTGAAGATACACAAGTACTCAGTGCTATAGCTGACATTCCTCGCCATATTTTTATAGATGATGTGTTAAAACACAAAGCCTATGAAAATACAGCGTTACCTATTGGGCAAGGGCAAACTATTTCTCAGCCTTATATAGTAGCGCGCATGACAGAGCTACTTCGCTTAGCTGGTGTGCGCGATAAAGTATTGGAGATTGGCACTGGGTCTGGCTATCAAACTGCAATATTAGCTAAAACGTTTACTAAGGTTTACTCGGTAGAACGTATTAAAACACTTCAGTGGCAGGCAAAACGCAGGTTGCAGCAACTCGATTTATATAATGTAACCATGAAGCATGGCGATGGTTGGCAAGGCTGGCAATCACAAGCACCGTTTGATGGTATTATAGTGACTGCTGCGGCCTCTAAAGTACCGCAAGACTTACTTGATCAGTTAGCCGATGGCGGCGTGTTATTAGCCCCAATTGGTGAGAGTAATCAAAAATTAATAATGGTTATCCGCAAAGGCGATAATTATAAAGAGCATGTTATTGCTCCCGTTAGATTTGTGCCGCTAGTACCTGGCGATATTGAATAGGAATTCATTTTGAAGTTGTTTACCAAGTTATACGATATGGCCCTAGTGTGGGCAAAACACCGTCATGCGGAACGTTATTTAGCTGCAATGAGCTTTGCAGAGTCAGTTTTTTTTCCAATACCACCCGATGTAATGCTTGCACCTATGTCGCTTGCGCAACCTAAAAAAGCATGGCGCTTTGCAAGCTTTGCCACAATAGCGTCGGTTTTTGGTGGCATAATTGGCTACTTACTCGGTTTTTGGTTATTCGAACCGGTTGTTGAGCCATTAATTGCACAAATGCACTGGCAAGAAAAGTTTGATATCGCATTAAATTGGTTTAAAGATTACGGTGTTTGGGTTGTGTTTTTAGCTGGTTTTTCGCCGATACCATATAAAGTATTTACAATTGGCGCAGGTGTTTTGCAAATGGCATTTTTGCCATTTTTACTCGCATCAGCTATTGGGCGCGGTGCACGGTTCTTTTTAGTTTCAGCTTTAATGAAGTGGGGCGGGACTAAAATGGAAGCAAAATTACGTCAGTATATTGAAATACTTGGTTGGGGATTAGTGGTATTAATTGCATTAGCGTACTTTTTATTGCGTTAAGCGTTAAAAATATCAATTGTCTAATTTGGGAGGAAAATACAATGAATAAACATTTTTTACTGTATATGACTATATTTATTAGTATTTTTCTCTTTGGTTGTTCTTCTCGCCATATTCCTGCGCCAGTTAGCAGTCTAAATAATAATGTTAACGATTTAGGTCATACTATTAACATTAATGGAAGTAACTATAAAGTACAAAGAGGAGATACGCTTTATTCTATCGCTTTTAGTGCCGGGCAGGATTTTAGGTTACTTGCAAAAAACAACTCAATTCCATCACCTTACACCATTTTTCCAGGGCAAAATATCTCCTTAATCCCCAAGCCTAAAAAAATTAAAAGGGATGAAAAATATACGAATTTGAGTAAAAAGTCTATAAAAAATAAACAAAAAAATAACATGATATTAAAGAAAGAGCTTGATCCCCCAAAACAACGAGAGTATGTTCAGAAACAAGCCAGTAACAAAGTTAGTAATACTAAACGTTTGTCGAGCAGTAAAGTTAAATGGTCTTGGCCTGCAAAGGGCAAAATTACCAAACGCTTTTCTAATAAGGAAAACGGTTATAAAGGTTTACAGATTACTAATCGCAAAGGGGCTTCAGTCTTAGCCGCGGCACAAGGAACGGTGGTGTACGCGGGTAACGCTCTTCGAGGGTACGGTAGTTTAATCATATTGAAACATAATGATGATTACCTAAGTGCTTACGCACATAACTCGAAATTACTTGTTAAAGAAAAGCAGAAGGTTAAGGCAGGACAAAAAATAGCAGAAATTGGTAATTCAGAATCTCCGGTCACCGCGCTTCGTTTTGAAATTCGCTACCGAGGGCAAGCTGTCAATCCTGCTAAATACCTACCCTAATTTTTAGGTATTGATAATTGCTCGGGAGAAGGCTTATGGCTAGCGTAGCAAAACTTGACAAAAATAACACGACTGACGAAAATTTTGATGACACCGCCACAGATGGAAGCACTACTCTACTTGATAAAGTAGAAGACGATGAAATATTTGCAAAAGAAGAAGTCACTAAAAACCTTGATGCAACTCAATTATATTTAGGCGAAATTGGTTTTTCTCCTTTGCTTAGCGCTGAAGAGGAAGTGTTTTTTTCTCGTAAATCACTTAGAGGTTGTGAGGCCTCACGCAAACGTATGATTGAAAGTAACCTACGTTTAGTTGTTAAAATAGCACGCCGTTACAACAACCGCGGCCTGGCTTTACTCGATTTAATTGAAGAAGGGAACTTAGGTTTAATCCGCGCAGTTGAAAAATTTGACCCTGAGCGTGGCTTTAGGTTTTCAACTTACGCTACATGGTGGATACGTCAAACAATTGAACGTGCCATTATGAATCAAACTCGCACCATCCGCTTACCTATTCATGTAGTTAAAGAACTTAATGTTTATTTACGTACAGCTCGAGAATTAACTCAAAAACTTGACCATGAGCCAACAGCTGACGAAATTGCAGCTTGCCTAGATAGACCCGTTGAAGACGTAACTAAGATGCTACGTTTAAACGAAAGAATTGCATCAGTAGACATGCCTATTGGTGGTGAAAATGACAGTGTTTTACTTGATATCATTCCTGATGAAAAAAGTGCTGGCCCTGAAGGCGAAGTACAAAACAATGATATTAATAAGCACATTGTAGATTGGTTAGGTGAATTGAACCCTAAACAACGTGAAGTGTTAGCACGTCGATTTGGATTGCTTGGCTACGAGCCATCTACACTTGAAGATGTAGGCCGCGAAATAGGCTTAACACGTGAACGTGTAAGACAAATTCAGGTAGAAGCATTACGTCGTCTAAAAGACATTTTGCAACAAGAAGGTTTAAGTACAGATAGCTTGTTTAATCAGTTTTCGTAACAGCTTAAATAATTTAAAAGACTATGTGTGTTAAAAAGCCGAAGAATTTATTCTTCGGCTTTTTTTATGCTTGTAAATCAGATGATATAAATTACAACAATGCTTTTAGTTTATATAATAAATCGTGTGCTTGGCGTGGCGATAAGTTATCAGGGTCAATAGCACTTAACTGCTCTTCTACTTCAGAAGAGGCACTTTGTGTAACTTCGTTATTGAAAGTAAATGCTTGTTGCTCTGTATTTGGTGCAGTAACGCTTTGATGATTTTCAAGTAACTTAAGTTTTTGTTTTGCTTGTGCAATAACAGCTTTTGGAACTCCCGCAAGGGCAGCTACTTGTAAGCCAAAGCTTTTACTTGCAGCGCCATCAAGCACTGTATGCATAAAGGCGATAGTATCGTTATGCTCTATTGCATCAAGATGCACGTTTACAAGGCCCGTTGTTTGCTCAGCAAGCTCTGTAAGCTCAAAATAATGTGTAGCAAACAATGTTTTTGCAGATATTTTTGACGCTAAATGATCGGCTGTAGCATACGCAAGCGATAAACCATCGTAGGTACTTGTACCACGACCAATTTCATCCATTAACACTAAAGACTGCGCCGTGGCATTATTTAAAATAGTCGCTGTTTCGGTCATTTCTACCATGAAAGTTGAGCGACCCGATGCTAAATCGTCGCTTGCACCAATACGTGTAAATATGCGGTCGATATTACCAATTTTAGCGCTGTCTGCAGGTACATAACTGCCAATGTGAGCCATGAGAACAATAAGTGCTGTTTGGCGCATATAGGTTGATTTACCGCCCATGTTTGGACCGGTAATAATTAGCATTTTACGTTGGCTGTTTAACTCTACAGGGTTGGCAATAAACGGTTCTTTCATTACTTGCTCAACCACAGGGTGACGACCTTGTTTAATGCTAATATTGTCGTCATCGCACAGTTCTGGCTTTGCGTAATTAAGTGCAAATGCACGCTCAGCTAAATTGTTTAACACGTCTAAATCAGCCAGTGCTGCTGCCATTATTTGCAGTTGCTCTATATGTGGAGCAATAAATCTAAACAACTCTTCGTATAGTTGTTTTTCAAGCGCTAGGGCTTTTGATTGACTGCCAAGTACTTTATCTTCGTGCTCTTTTAGCTCTGGAATAATATAGCGTTCGTTATTTTTAAGTGTTTGACGACGAATATAGTCGGCGGGTACTAGGTGAGCATTGGCGCGGCTTACTTCTATAAAAAAGCCATGTACGCGGTTATAACCAATTTTAAGTGTGCTAATGCCCGTGCGTTCGCGTTCACGCAGCTCTAGTTGATCAAGTACATCGGTTGCACCTTTACTTAAGTTACGCCATTCATCAAGTTCGCTATTATAACCAGGGGCAATAACGCCACCGTCACGAATAAGTACCGGAGGGTTATCAATAACAGCGCGCTCTAATAACTCCTGTAAATCAGGGAGTTCAGGTGAGTTTTTGATAATACCCGCTATACGAGGATCGTTAGCATCACCTAATAAGGTATGCAGTGGTGCAAGTGCTTGTAATGCACTGCGCAGGCGAGTTAAATCGCGTGGGCGAGCAGTACATAAAGCTAAGCGTGCAATAACACGCTCTACATCACCAATGTCTTTTAATGACTCATGTAATTCACCACAAAGCTGTACATCTAAAATAGCGCTAATTGCATTTAAACGAGAATTTAGCTCATCTTTGTTACGCACCGGAGTATGAATACGGCGTTTAAGTAAGCGAGAGCCCATAGGTGTTGCTGTTTTATCAAGTACTTGAGCAAGGGTGTTTTCAAACCCGCCTGATAAATTAACGGTAAGCTCTAAATTTTTACGCGTTGCGGCATCTAAAATAACAGCGTGCTCGTTATGCTCAAGCGTAATTGCACGAATATGTGGCAGTGCAATACGTTGTGTATCTTTTACGTATTGCATTAAACAACCTGCAGCAACAAGTGCGCTGTGGGCTTTATCTACACCAAAACCCACTAAATCCTTAGTACCAAATTGATCGCATAATAAGTGCTGAGCCGTATCTAAATCAAACTCCCATTCTGGGCGACGACGAGCGCCTTTTATATGCTCAATTAAATGAACGTTCTCAAAACTTTCGCTATACAAAAGTTCTGCTGGCGATAGGCGTTGAATCGTTGAGCTAAAGGCTTCATCGGTATTTACTTCAACAATGTTAAAGCGACCCGAGTTAATATCAAGGTACGCAATGCCATATAGGCCTTTTTTACTTTGCCAAACGCTAGTAAGTAAGTTGTCTTGTCGTTCTTGTAAAAGCGCTTCGTCAGAAATTGTACCCGGTGTAACTATACGTACAACTTTGCGATCGACAGGGCCTTTACTGGTTGCGGGATCCCCAACTTGTTCACAAATAGCGACTGATTCACCCATTTGAACTAGGCGTGCTAAGTAGTTTTCTACGGCATGATAAGGCACGCCCGCCATTGGGATAGGATCGCCGCCGGCTTTACCGCGATGTGTTTGCGAAATATCGAGTAATTGAGCGGCGCGTTTAGCGTCATCAAAAAAGAGTTCGTAAAAATCGCCCATACGATAAAACAATAAAATATCGCGATGCTCTGATTTTATTTTTAGATACTGCTGCATCATAGGGGTTTGTTGTTTTATAGTGTGTGGTGCATAAAGATCAAACGACATGTATTTACCCAAAGGCTGAATATGGAATTACATCAAGAGATTAAAACACTTGCTGCGCAATTAGGCGCTATTTTAACGGATAAATGCTTATGGATCACTAGTGCTGAGTCATGTACTGGTGGCGGAGTGAGTTATGCCCTTACAGATACGCCCGGAAGCTCGGCTTATATTGACCGTGCATTTGTGACTTACAGCAACCAAGCAAAGCAAGATTTGCTAAATGTAAGTGCAAGCACATTAGCAAAGTACGGTGCTGTGAGCGAACAAACAGTGCGTGAAATGGCATTAGGTGCTATTAAAGCAACAAATGCAAATATATCTATAGCTGTATCGGGTATTGCAGGACCTGGCGGGGCAACTGATGGCAAACCTGTGGGACTTGTGTGGTTTGGAATACAAATTAATGACAAAGTACTGACCTTTAAACAAGTATTCACCGGCGATAGGGCTCAAGTTAGACTGCAAGCTATTGTATTTGCATTGAAAAGTGTAATATATGAGATAAAATAAAAAAATTAGCTTGATACTGTGATTTCATACAGTATACTTGATTCCATTAGCTGGATTTGGAGAATAAAATGAACGATAACAAACAAAAAGCGTTGGACGCTGCACTATCACAAATTGAACGTCAATTTGGTAAAGGCTCAATTATGAAATTGGGTGATAACAAAGCGTTAAACATTGAATCTGTATCTACAGGCTCATTAGGTATTGATATTGCTTTAGGCATAGGTGGTTTACCTATGGGACGTATTGTTGAAGTATACGGACCTGAGTCATCTGGTAAAACAACGCTTACTTTACAAGTTATCGCAGAAGCACAAAAAGAAGGCAAAACATGTGCCTTTATTGATGCTGAGCATGCTCTAGATCCAGTTTATGCACAAAAGCTTGGTGTTAACATTGATGAGCTTTTTGTATCGCAACCAGATACCGGTGAGCAAGCATTAGAAATTTGTGACATGTTAGTGCGCTCAAGCGCGGTAGACGTTGTTGTAATTGACTCGGTTGCTGCACTTACACCAAAAGCTGAAATTGAAGGCGACATGGGCGACTCGCACATGGGCTTACAAGCACGTTTAATGTCGCAAGCATTACGCAAGCTTACTGGTAACATTAAACGCTCTAACACGTTATGTATTTTCATTAACCAAATCCGTATGAAAATTGGTGTTATGTTTGGTAACCCAGAAACAACAACGGGTGGTAATGCACTTAAGTTTTACGCATCGGTACGTATTGATATTCGTCGTATTGGTTCTGTTAAAGAAGGCGATGAAGTTGTTGGTAACGAAACTCGCGTTAAAATTGTTAAAAACAAAGTAGCGCCGCCGTTTAAACAAGCTGAATTTATCATCATGTATGGTGAAGGTATTTCTAAGCAAGGCGAGCTAATTGACCTAGGCGTTAAGCATAAAATTGTTGAAAAAGCAGGTGCTTGGTATAGCTACTGTGGTAACAAGGTTGGCCAAGGTAAATCTAACTCAATTAAGTTTTTGAAAGAAAACCCAGAAATTGCAGATGAGATTGAAGGTAAATTACGCGAAATGCTTTTATTAAAAGCAACTATTGAACCAGATGATGGTGAAGATAAGTTGGGCGATGACGCTGATCTTTAACAGCCTCAAAATGAGTTTTTAAGCTTGATTTGACCCGAGCTTTAAAAAGCGTTAATCAGTAATGATTAGCGTTTTTTTGTTATTAAAAACTTAAAGTAGATAACCTGAGCTCTGGATAATAAATCTATCTCGAGCAGCTATTTTCAGCGCTAACTGCGTTGAATTTACTTACAATAGGCCAGCTATTGACGCGTAAATTCGCCTTGTTTCCACTGAAAATCTCTGGCTAGAGAAAATAAATTTAAATACCACTACGATTCAATACGTTAGTAAATCTCTTAACCAGAGTTTAGGTTAGATAAAAATAAAAACGACACATTAAAAATGTGTCGTTTTTTAATTTAACCTGCAAAAATCTACAGCCTTTAATTAATCAAATATATTTATAACTGCCAATTTACAGATAGAGCGTAGTTACGCAGTGCACCGTAGTAACCTTGTTCCCAGTATAGGCTGTGCAAATATTTTTCACCTGTGGTGTTATTAACGTTGAAAGTGACTCCTACGTTATCTGTAATTTTGTAAGTGGCCATTAAATCAAGTAACCCGTATGCATCTTGGTTGGTAGTAACACTTGCAATACCATTAGCATCGCTAACTTGTACTCGACTAGTTGAATCCTGCCAGCGGTAATTTGCACCAAATGATAAGCCATCAACTAAAGGCACTTGGTAGGTTGCGGCCACTTTAAGTTGGTTTTCTGGTGTGTAATCTTTTACTAAATCATCACCATCAATATTTAAATTACTAAAGCTAATACTTGCACTTAAATCATCTGTAAATTTACCACTTAACTCTACTTCAAAACCATTACTACTAATGCCATCAGCTGCATAATAACGCGTATCACTTGGTAATGAGTTAGCTATAGCAACAGCAAGGCCATCTTGTTTTGCATCAAAATAAGCGAACGTTACAAATAACTGGTCGTCTAGAAGCTGTGCTTTGACACCTATTTCGCTACTTTTGCCAGTAACAGCAGGTAGTTGATTGGCATTTATATCTAGTTCTTTTTGCGGTACAAATGTTTCTGTATAGCTTGCATAAGCCGATAGAGATTCGTTAAAGTCATACACTGTACCAATGTAGGGTATTAGCTCAGAGTCACTTCGAGTTTGAGCAACACCGTACGCTGTACCTTTTGTTTCCCAATCTGTATAACGCACGCCAGCGAGCACACTTAAAGGTTCACTTAATCTGATACGAGTTGATATGTAAGCTGATTTTTGCTCATTCGTTATATTGCTTCCATTTACGCCATCAGCAAGTGTTGCTTGTGGCATTACCCCATCCCACGTTTTAAGTGATGGCATTGCCGGAAAGCCATTGCCTGTGGTGTAATCGTAAAGAGACTGCTCGGTGTAATCCATTTTTGCTTGGCTAACACCAAATGATAGATCGTGCTCTTGATTAAATAAATCAAACTTACCACTGGCGTATAGATCAAATAAATCATGCTTATCTTCGTAATCATAACGGCTTGCATAACCGGTTAAACCAAGTTCAGTGTCTTTATTTGGTGTACCGTATACGTAGAACAGCTCTGAGTCTTGCTCGTTTTCAATGTGAGCATAGCGCGCTCTAGCTACCCAAGTAGCTGATAAATTTTGCTCAAGCGTTACATATACTTGCTCTGCACTGTTATCCCAGTAAGACCAATCAGCAGCAGTACTGGTTGATTCGTCATAGTCAGTTGGTGTGCCGTCAGTGTAATAAAGAGGTAGTGCCCCCCAAAGTGGGCTATCAGCATCTTTTTGCTGATTAACGTAGTTAACGCTTAATAATGTGTTGTCGGTTAATTTGCCTTCGTAGGCTAAGTAAATAATTGTTTTATCTGTTTCGTAACGGTCTAGGTATGAATCAGCTTTTTGCTTTGTAAATACAGCACGTACGGCGTGTTCTTCATTTATTGGCGTAGATACATCTAAATCTAATCGTTTTTTATTCCACGAACCGTATGACACAGACGCATTAGCTTGTGTGTTATATGTTGGTTTTTTTAAAACCATATTTACAGTAGCAGAAGGATTACCCGCGCCGGTCATTAAGCCATTAGCGCCACGCACAATTTCAACGCGGTCGTAAATTGATGTATCAAGACTTCCTTGAATAGAGCCTGAGCTTTGTGGAATACCTAATCCATCAACTTGAAAGTTAGTAATTTCAAAACCACGAGCTTTAAAGTAAGTACGGTCGGTTTCTATTTGCTCTACTGTTACGCCTGGCGTGCTTTCAAGTACTGAGTTTATATCGTCTAGTGAAAAGTCGTCCATTAGTGCGCGTGATACAACAGAGATTGACTGTGGTGTTTCTTTAATTGTTAAACCTAATTTAGTGGCTGATTGCGCTTCTTCTGTTATGTAGTTTTTATGATGCTGACCATACACTGCAATTTTTTCTAGAGGTTCATCTTTTGTATTTGCTTCATCGGCAAATGCATAGCCAGATAAAATTAAAGAAGTAGCAAAGCTTAGTTTAGATAAACGCAAAACTTGAGGGGACGACATAAGTTTTTCCAGTTAGTTCAAAAAGAAGTGCGCAATTTAATCTAAATGATATTGATTTGCAATCGTGTTTCTGGGTTTTTATCTATAATTATTCTGTTTTATTGAATTTTAAGGTCATATATAAAGATTATAGGTACGGATTAACGAATTATATAGAACGGCGCTTAATTTCACTTATAAAAAAAGCGGCCTAGGCCGCTTTATAAATTAATTAGGTTTTTACTATTAAAAAGAGTATTTAACGGAAAATTGTAAACGGTCTAAATCGCCATCTACGCCATTTTCGGTTTCACGTTCAGCATGCTTTAGTTCAGCACCAAACGTTAAACGTTTAACGGGTGAGTATAGAATATTTGCGCTGTAGCTTTGGCTTGATTCTGTCGGATCGCCAGAAATAGCTAATAAATCAGTGTTGTTATCAGCGCTAAAGAATGAGTATAAGAACGTGGAGCGCCATTTACTTGTCCATTTGTGCTGGTAAGCAACAAAACCAGAAGTTGAGTCAATCGCATCTAGTTCATCGCCATTAAGTACTGCGCCGTGAGCAACGTTTAAGCCTACGTAACGGCCTAAGCCTTTACCTTGCGTAAGCATAAATTTAAGGTTGTCTTCACCAAGGTTTATTTTACCTGAAGCACTTACACCAAACGATGTTTCATCGGCATCAACACCGCCTACCTTGTAAGTAAGTTGACGTGCAAGTGCGGCAACAACAACATTACCCCAATCTGCTTTGTGCGTATAACGAGCTGTAAAATCAGGTAATGATGCATCATCAGTAACTACCATACCGCCAGCCGTAGAAATTGTACTTTCTGGATTTTCTAATGAGAAAGACCATGCGCCAGTGGTATATTTAATTTGCGATTGACGGACAAACACAGTGCCTTCAGCTGGGCCTACAAAATCAAGTGTTTCAGCAAGTGCGCCTACATTTTGGAAGTTAGACCACGTTTGACCAAATAACCAACCATCGTAAGTAACAAACGCGTGGCGAATACGTGGTGCATAAGAGTTTGATACACGTTCATTTCCGCCAGTTGCAGAGGCTAGAAAGTCAATTTCAATTTTAGTTTTTACGGTCTTACCGTTATCCATTAACGTTGAAGTACCAAAGTTAAAACGTGATTCACGTGCATGCATGTCAAATACAGCATCTGAGCTGTTATCGTCGCCAACTGTTAGTGTACTTGGTACGTAAAAGTCGCGGCCTACGTTTGAGCCTGCAGGCGCACCTGCTGAATAATCACTCCACATAGAGTCGAGTTTAATGTATC
Organism: Pseudoalteromonas sp. SWN166; assembly: GCF_015864485.1. Taxonomy (NCBI): domain Bacteria; kingdom Pseudomonadati; phylum Pseudomonadota; class Gammaproteobacteria; order Alteromonadales; family Pseudoalteromonadaceae; genus Pseudoalteromonas; species Pseudoalteromonas sp. SWN166. The sequence goes on along the minus strand of NZ_JADYXB010000016.1, from coordinate 25,867 downwards.
CACCGTAAGTAAATTCGGTATCACCAATTTTTGCAGCAGTTGCCGCGTATGCAGTACTTGATAGTGCACATAGTACAGCGCTTGCTGCCAATGTTTTTAATGGGGTAAATTTCATTGTGGTGTCCTTTATAGGCTACTTGTTGTTTGTTACTTTTTTTTTCATGTAAGGTTGTATTACTTGCTACGAGTATTACTTACGAATAAAAAGGGTGTTAATTTAGCTTTTCAATACACATATTGTTTTCATTCGTTAAATAAAGATTTTAGTAAGTACTACAGTAAATACGTTTATTACAGTACCGAACACTGTTGAATATGTGCAATATTTACTCAATTACCTATTGGTCTATAAGACTAAGGTTTTAGAGTAGATAAGTTTGTATTTACTTACATTTAACGCGTTGTATTATTTATGTAAAAAAATTGAAAGCAGAAGGATTATAAACTACAAATGAGCAAAATGAAGAGGAATACAACTAAGGTCTAATACTTAATAAGGCACTGCTGAGTAATCCTTGATAAGAGCCTAAGGCAAGTAATTTAATGGAGACGAAGATGTCACAAAGTATCTATCCAGTTCCGGCGCATATTAAAGATGCGACTCTTGTAGATAAAAATAAATATAATACGCTTTATAAGCAATCTATTGATGACCCTGAAGGTTTTTGGGGTGAGCATGGCAAACGCCTCGATTGGTCGACTCCTTACACTAAAGTTAAAAACACATCATTCGACAAAGGTCACATAAATATTAAATGGTATGAAGATGGCTATTTAAATGCTTCGTACAATTGTATTGACCGTCATCTAAAAACCAAAGCCGATAAGGTTGCGCTTATTTGGGAAGGTGATAGTCCATCTCAAAGCGAGAATATTACTTATCAGCAGCTGCATGATGAAGTTGCTAAGTTTGCTAATGGCTTAAAAAAGTTAGGTGTGCAAAAAGGTGATCGAGTAGCGATTTATATGCCTATGACGCCACAGGCTGTGTATGCAATGCAAGCCTGTGCACGTATTGGTGCTATTCATTCTGTTGTATTTGGTGGCTTTTCACCTTCAGCGATTGCCGACCGTATAAGAGATTCGGGTGCTAAGGTTGTTATTACGTCAGATGAAGGGCGCAGAGCGGGTAATTGTGTACCACTAAAAGCAAATGTAGATGAAGCAGTAGCGCAAGAATCTGTAACCTCAATTGAACACGTTATAGTACATCAATTAACAGGCGGCGAAGTTGATTGGAATGAGCACGATATATGGTGGCATGACCTAGTTTCTGATTTACCAGCGAAGTGTGAACCAGAGCCAATGAATGCTGAAGATCCGCTATTTATTTTATATACGTCAGGGTCGACCGGACAGCCAAAAGGTGTTGTGCATACCACAGGTGGTTACTTAGTTTACTCATCAATGACACACGAGTACGTATTTGATTTAAAAGAAGACGATGTGTATTGGTGTAGTGCCGATGTAGGTTGGATCACAGGCCACAGCTACATTGCATACGGACCACTGGTAAACGGTTGTACGCAAGTTTTATTTGAAGGTGTACCTACATATCCAACAGCGGGGCGCATGGGTGAAATTGTTGATAAACACGGTGTAACTATTTTATATACTGCGCCTACAGCAATTCGTGCATTAATGGCGAAAGGTGATGAGCCAATTGCTTCATCAAACCGTGATAGTTTACGTATTTTAGGTTCGGTTGGTGAGCCAATTAATCCTGAAGCGTGGACTTGGTATTACGAGAGTATTGGTAAATCTAATTGTCCGATTGTTGATACGTGGTGGCAAACAGAAACCGGTGGCATAATGATCACGCCATTACCAGGCGCTACTGATACAAAACCAGGTTCTGCAACACATCCATTTTTTGGTATTGCGCCTGCATTATTTGATGCTGAAGGTAATACACTTGAAGGTGCTGTAGATGGTAACTTAGTTATTTTAGATAGCTGGCCATCACAAGCGAGAACGGTTTATAACGATCATGAGCGTTTTGAGCAAACTTACTTTAGTGCCTACCCAGGTGTGTATTTTACAGGTGATGGTTGTCGTCGTGATGAAGATGGTTATTACTGGATCACAGGTCGTGTAGATGATGTGCTTAATGTGTCTGGTCATCGACTAGGTACTGCAGAAATTGAAAGTGCGTTAGTTGCTCACCCAGCGGTTGCAGAAGCTGCAGTTGTAGGTTACCCGCATGACATTAAAGGCCAAGGCATTTACGTTTATATTACGCCAAATGAAGGCGTAACAGTCAGTGATGAGTTAACCAAAGAGGTACGTAACTGGGTTCGTAAAGAGCTTAGCCCAATAGCATCACCAGATATGATTCAATGGTCTCCAGGTTTACCAAAAACGCGTTCAGGCAAGATTATGCGTCGTATTTTACGTAAAATCGCTGCAAATGAGCACCAACAACTTGGCGATACATCAACGCTTGCCGATCCTTCTGTTGTTGATGAACTAATCGAGAACAGATTAAATCGTTAAATGTGCGTTAAAAACTTGATTACAAGTTGATTCTAAACGTAGTATATCGGCTGTCAGTGAAGGTTTTATACCTAACTGGCAGCCGAATTTATTAGGAGTGAACCATGAGTCAGTTTTTAATAGCGGACGATCATCCGTTATTTCGTGAAGCACTAAAGGGCGCATTGAGCGCAAAATTTGAAGGTTTAGACGTTTTTGAATCATCCGATTTTGACAGCACGTTGCAAGTGTTAAGCGAGCAAGAGGATCTTGATATATTACTGCTAGACCTTCACATGCCAGGTAATGGTGATTTATATGGTCTTATTCGTATTAGAGAAGAATACCCAAGCTTACCTATTGCAGTAGTTTCAGGTAGTGAAGACGCTAATATAGTTTCAAAAGTAATGGGTTACGGCGCAATGGGTTTTATTCCTAAATCGTCATCGTCTGATGATATTGCCAGCGCAATTAACCAAATACTTGAAGGCGATACATGGCTACCAAAAGAGTTAAAAAACAAAGTAGCTGAAATAGAAGGTGAAGACCGAGAAATAGCAGCGCAAGTTGCCTCATTAACACCCCAGCAATATCGAGTGCTGCAATATCTGCACGAAGGTTTACTTAACAAGCAAATTGCTTATGAGCTACACATATCAGAAGCGACAGTAAAAGCACACATTACAGCCATATTTAGAAAGCTCGGCGTGTACAATCGTACTCAAGCCGTTTTAATTGCCGCAAAATTAAAACTAGAACCGATAGAGCAGGCATAATTTACCTTTAAAAAGTCACTTGCTTATTTATGAGCAAAAAAATGCCAGCAACAATGCTGGCATATTTTTATGTATAAAATAATTAATGCTAAGAAAACACCACCGTTTTATTACCATTAATAAATAGCTTGTGTTCAGAGGCGAGTTGCAGTGCTTTACTAAATACGGTTTTTTCTACGTCTTTACCCATTTTTGCCATCATTTCTGCAGTATTAGCGTGCGTTACGCTTGTTACGTCTTGAAGAATGATAGGTCCTTCATCCAGCTCATTGTTTACAAAATGAGCCGTTGCGCCAATGATTTTTACACCGCGCTCAAATGCCTGATGATAAGGCTTTGCACCAATAAATGCAGGTAAAAATGAGTGGTGGATATTAATAATTTTATTATCGAATCGGCCAACAAACTCAGGGCTTAAAATACGCATGTATTTGGCAAGACCAATAATGTCAGGGTTATAGCTGGCAATTAAGTCACCTACTTTTTCATCGTGCTCGCTACGAGTAAGCCCTACGTGCGATACCACATGAAATGGCACATCAAACCCTTTTGCTAATGGCTCTAAGTCAGGGTAGTTAGCAATAACGGCTAATACTTCAATGTTGAGGGCTTGCTCGAACTGTTTGAGTAATACAGTACCTAAACAATGTGCTTCTTTGGTGGCAAGTAAAACCACTTTTGTTTTAGCACCACAGTGCAGTGCAAGTTGAGCACCTTGTGGTAACAATAGTCGTAGTTTATCTAAAAAGTCGCTTTGTGGCTCACCTGTAAGCTCTGTACGCATAAAAAATCGCTGTGCGTCTTTATCTACAAATTCATTGTTACGCGTAATATTCAAATTGTTTTTATAACAAAGCCCTGTGATTTTAGCTATTAAGCCTACATCATCAGCACATTGGGTGGTTAGTATATAGCTCATTGTCCTCATTCTTACCCTGTGATTAATACTTCATTATTTGTGTTTTGGCACATAAAGCAAGGGCTTTGTAGACTAATGCAATATTAATCATGTTGTTGAGTATAAAAGAGGTAATAAAGTTAAAAGGTATTGAATAGAGGTTAATAAAGGATAAAAAATGCCACCTAATTTAACAAGGTGGCATTAATAATAAAGGAGTTAGGCTTTAGGTTCAGGAGATAAGTTTTCTTCTTGTCTTAAATAACCTGCTGCTTCTTCGTCATCTTTAGTTATCGCTTGCTGAGTAGGTATAGCACGCGTTTGCTGGTTTAATTGATGTATTTGTGACGCATTACCTAAATCACGCTCACTGGTGATTGAGGCGATAGATTCACGGTCTTTCAAGAACGCGATAACGTCTTTTTTGATTGCTTGTAATTGACCTTCGTCTTTATGCATTTCCATAATATGGCGAGGGTGCTCAAGGTTTTTCATACCTGTTGCTGCAAACGTAGTAGAAATAACACGAGATACAATAATCCAAGGCGTTATGCTACTGCGTACTAACGTATTTTCTGAGCGGGTACTATCATGAATCCCCGTACCAGTTGATATTTTAGACTCAGTAAATGTGCCTTCACATTTAAAATATACCAATAGTGATTCAAACTGCATTTCAGCAAAAAATAAATGAGCTGTGTTTGTTAGCAATTGCGCAAATGCTTTAATGAGTATACCAATTAGTAATAAGTGAAAGCTTGTCATTAATAGCTCACTAAATTGAACAACATGTTGGTTATTAAATGCTTGTTTAAAGCTATTAATATTTGCCGCGTCAACATAATGGTAAATGTTGATAAACGAATACGCTAAAAATACAGTAAACGCCAACGCTACAATATAAAGTAAGTTACCGCTCACTAAAGAAATTAGCCTTGCTAACGAGAAGTTTTTACCTAAATCCATTGAGTGCAATTTAGGTTGAATTTCTTGAATCATTTCACCTTTAAAACCGCCTTTCCCTTCAATTTGTTCTTGAAGCTTAGGATCTAACTCTCTATAAACTCGATTTGGTACTTCTTTATAACGACGATTAGCCATTACTAAGTTATCAAGGTTTATAAAGATTTCGTCTGGATGAACTGATTCTTGCCAGTTTTCACGTAGCTCTGATACTTCAGCTGAAGGTGTCACTGAATTTAGACGTGCTTTAATCATAATAAAAGCAAGCGCACAGCTTAGAGTCGCTAATATAATAATTGCAATTAAGTACATTCCAGCATGAAGGCTTGGCAATTGTTCAAGCCAGCTATCTATTTCTTGTTTACTAATGCGTTGCTCTTTCATTAACCATGACATAGATAGGCCAATAGCGATTGGCAGGATGAAAGATAAAGAAATAATTTTGGCAAGTGCACCAGTGCCAAGTGCTTCAATGTTTTTTTCAGCATTTCGAGAGATAGGTTTACCCGTAGAGCGCCATGAAAAAAGCACGTAAAACATTAATATTGCGCTATAAACAGGAAATGCTAATTCGCCAGCTTCACCGGTAAAACCCGATAAAGATACAAATGCCACAAGGCCATAAGCAATAAGGGCAACAAGTGTACTGACCCATGAGCCAAATAAGCGCTGGGCAACATTACGAATCGGATAAGGTAGGAATAATAACTTAGGAATTAAGCTGTGAAGTAAACGTGATAAAAAGCCATTAGGTTCTTTAAACGTACTGTTTTTACGACCAACCAGCATTTCTTCGAGTGATTGTGCGCTATAGGCTACTTCTTTTTTCTCTTCTTGAGCAGTTGATGCTTGTGATTTGCTGTAGTTATAAGCAAGAGATGTAGGGTGGTTTCGGCCTACAAAATATTTAAGCGTTGCATAAATACCACTTGAAAGTGAGCGAATGCCGAATGCTAAAATAAGCATGCCAAACACCATTAAAATCCATCCAGCGGTTGTATCTTCTTTTACTGAGCCTGCAGCAATAACAAGTAAACTAATACCCGCTATAGACTCAATGAGTCCTCTTACAGCTGTTACTTTACCTTCAAGTTTGAAGGGGTTTTTTAGTCCAAGATCAATCGATCCGTAATCAAAAGCCATTGAATGCTCCTTTTAAACAGCATGCCCAATTAAGGGAGAATATAAGCGTAGTTATAATAACCATTATATATATCGTATTTTTGTTTTTGCTCAATTTTTGATTATATATCAATAAAGTCGTTCAGTTTAAGGTTATTTTAAAGTGGTACATTCTATGCTTTGAAATATAAGCTTAAGCGAGTTAACAATATCTCTTTTAAATGCTTGAGGAGGAATGATGGAATTGATTTACGTTGATGATAGTTTGCCCGGAATTACCCGAAAGCAAAAAAACAAATATTGGCAGTATTTTGACCCAATAGGAAAAATAATTAAAGAGAAGGCCGTTATTGAGCGCTTAAATTCACTCGCGTTCCCGCCTGCTTATTAAAGTGTATGGTTTTGCCCTGAAGAAAATGGGCATATTTTAGCAACAGGTTACGACAGTAAAGGACGAAAACAGTACCGATATCATCCATTATTTACACAACAACAAGATGCTAAAAAGTATCAAGCTTGTAGTGTGTTTGGACATAAACTGCCGTTACTTAGGGCTCAATTAAAGGAAGCATTGCAAGGTGATGAGCTCGATTATGAACGTACTTTAGCAGCCATTGTTAGATTAATGGATTTAGGTGCTTTACGGGTGGGGAATGAACGTAATGTAAAACAAAATAAAAGTTTCGGAGCGACAACCCTAAGATCAAGGCATGCAAAATTAACAGGTAAAAATATTAGATTAAAATACCGTGCAAAGTCAGGTAAAGAAAGGGAAGTAAATATAACGGACAAAGCATTGAGTAGTGTTATTAAGGAACTGCAAGACTTACCCGGACAACATTTGTTTCAATATATAGAAGAAGGTGAGCGCTCTAACGTTACCTCTACTGAAATCAATCAGTATATTCAAAAGATAATGGGTGAAGAATTTAGCGCAAAGCACTTTAGAACATGGCGAGCAAGTGTGATTGCTTTTAAAGAAATATACGAAGCGAAAGGCGCTATTACATTAAAAGCAATGCTTGATGAAGTCTCTTCAAAGCTCGACAATACGCCAACAATAGCGCGTAACTCTTATATTCACCCTGATGTTATTGAGCTTTGTAAGAAAAATGAATCAGATCAAACTCATTGGCGCGACAATTTTAAATTACCACGTAAAACAAAGTACCTTAGCCGGTTTGAGCGCGGTTTATTAGAGTTTTTAACATGAAGATAAAGGCTGCAGTTTGCAGCCTTTATCTTGCGCTTTTATAACATGCTATTGCAGCATAAACGTTTCGTATTCTAAATCTTCAAACTGTTTTGAAAGCCAAAACAATCCTACTACTGAGGTAATAATAGTTGCTAATGCAAAGCCGTAACCATAAAACTGCGGCCCAAAAGCGATAGATAGTAAAGTTAAAACAACATTTATTACTAAAAACAACCCGGCTAAAAATAGTACTGTTGAGCGTTTATCTAAATAAAATAAAATATTTAAAATAGATAAAAATATAACTTGCACGCCTACACCAACTACATCAATAAATAAAAGCGTTTTATAGTTTGGATCAATGCCTATAAAGGTCAGTATTTGCTCACCCCATAATAATAAGCATGCAACGGTAATACCTTGGATTTTAAATATATCATATAAACCGGCACGTGCAGTTTGGATCATATTGTCTTTCAATATATAGATCTCTTCAAGAGGTGACCCTTTACGGATAGCAGTGTAAAAACGGTCGTACTCTTCTACAAAGTCTGTTTCCATTTTTACTAAAAACACTGCCATACCAGGAATAATAGACAAATAGGCCAAAAATATAGGTAAGTCGTAAATAGGGCTGGCTCTCAACGTGCCAATAATTTGAATTGATGTGCTCGGAGAATACCAAAAAATGATTTTATCAGCCCACACGCCAATATTATAAAATAGACCACAAAAGAATAGGCTGTAATACACTTTTTTATTACTTAAAAAGTCAAAACTTATGAGTTTTTCACCTGGGTAGCGGCGAATAATCATGAATAGAAAGCTAAAAAAGAGTAGGGCTTCACCTGCAAAAAAAGCAAAAAACAAACCGTCTAGTTGCCAGTCTCTTAGTAAATATGCGAGCAACACCATAAAGGCGTAACCACTTAACATGGTAATTAGAATCAGTCGGTATTCTTTCATGCCCGATAGAAAAATAGCACCAAGCCATTGGTTACATAGGCTTACAAAGGCACCTAAAATTATTATCTTAGTTACTACGGGTATAGGGAGCATAGGCCATACAGCTAAGCCCACCAATAACGCAGCTATTGTTGTTACAAGTTGCGCACCAAGTAAATTAGGGAGTACTTTTGCCTCTTCTTTTTGAAAAAACAAATCGGCAATAAATCGAGTTAGTAATAACTGCAAACCCCCCGTTAAAATAAGTGAGGCGGCCATCATGTAGGTAACGAGTGTTAAAAACTGAATGATAAGTACTTTAGGTAATACAATGCCTAAACTTAAAATACCAATGAGCATGAGCGCTACAATAGAGAGCAACCAAGGGCCCGAGCCTATTAAGCCCGCGTAGCCGTAAGCTTCAAAAACTGAGAGCAGGGTATTTTTTTTGAGAATTTTTCGTATCTCAAAACCTATTCCGGCCATGCCATTGTATCCTTATAAAGTTTATCGTAACGGGCAAACATGTGGCTCTCGTCATAAAATTTTTGTACGCGGTCTAAACCACTTTTTTGATACTCAAGCCAGGCTTGCTCATTGGTTAGCATGTTTGATATTTGTTGTGCTGTTTCGCTAGGTGAAGCAATTGAGACAACTTCACCGGCTTTACCTAATGCTTTATCTTCATCGGTTCCGCCTTCGATTATTTCGCGGCATGAGCCCACATCACTAGCAAGTACAGGAACACCGGCTGCCATTGCTTCTAAAAGTACTAAAGGTTGCGCTTCGGAAATAGAGGTTAAAGCCACAATCCCGAGCTTTGGTAAGATTTTGGTAATATCTTGCATACCTAAAAATTTAACATTATTTTGTAAATCAAGACTGGCTACAAGCAATTCACATTCTTTGTAATATTGTGGATCTTCTTCAAAGGGGCCGATGATCCAACCTTCTACTTCTGGCAGTACCGACTGCGCTTCTTTAATCGCACGTATGAAGGTTTTAATATCTTTTATAGGCACTACACGTCCAATTAATCCAACAATAGGTGAGATGTGTTTTGGGCGCTGCTCAAGCGCTTCAATAAAGCGTACTGTTTTAATGCCGTTAGGAACCACGAATGCTTTTTCTGGTGCGGCACCATCTTTTATTTGGCGTTGCCTATTACCGTCGTATAGCGAAATGATTTTATCGGCTTCTTGATATGTTGTTCGGCCTATTTGCTCAAAAAAGTTAATCCACATACGGCGAATAAAGCCCATTTCTGTATTTAAGTTTTTACCTAGGCTTTGTTCTGATTCTTTGATCCAACTGGCTTGAATAAGATCTATTTTTCTCTCTTTGGTATAAATTCCATGTTCGGTCAACAAAAAGGGTGTGTCGCTTATAACACTGGCACCAGAGCCTAAAATACCAGCATATCCGGTAGATATTGAGTGAATAAGTTTAACTTTTGGAAGCCCGCGTGCAATTTCAGCTATTTTAAATAATGGCTTATATAAATTGCGATAAGACCAAAAGAAGTCAATAAAAGAAGATTCATCACAATAAGTTGAATAGTATTTAGTGAGTACTTGCCATGACGATTCACTATACAAAAAGTCGGCTTCGTTAATACCGTCTTTTTTAGCTAAGGTTTCAAATGCAAATTTTAATAACTCAGTGGGTATCGGCTCATTACAATCTCTAAAATAATTTTGTAGTTGCTGCCAAAAATCAAAGAGTTCTTTTTTATATTTAACCCCGTGCTTAGCTTTTATTTCAGAGGTGTCATTTTCAACTAAATAATGAACATGCAGTTTTGTAACGTTTTTAGGCAAAGTATATTGAATTTCGCCATAATGCTCTGGCGCACCACCTATAAAAACAAGCTCAAAGTTATAATGAGGTAACCCCTCAATTATTTGATGAACCCAACTAGATACTCCACCACGCACATAAGGGTAAGTACCTTCTAAAAGCAGTAAAATATCTGCATTTTTATTACTCATGCCAATACTCCTGTAAATGACGTAATTCACTGCCCTTTGGTTGTTCTGGGAGTTCTTTTAAGTAGCGTTTACAGTCGTCAAACTTGTTCATACAAAAGGCAACTTCGGCTTTATAAGGGAGAACATGACGCCTTGCCATACCCAATTCGGTCGCTTTAATTAAGTACTCGTGAGCTATTTCATATTTACCTAAGGCTAAAGATATACGGCCTAAAAATATAAAGGTTGCAGGTATTTTTACGTGCTCAATACTTTGCTGTGCAAGTGTTTCTGCTTTTTCTAAAACGTATTTTTGCAGTGCACCTTGCGCTAACCCTAAATAACTTAGCTCCCAATAAAGTTCGGCTAGTTGTTTTTGTAAATTACTTAACTTTGGTTGCTTAGTTGTAACGGCTATTTCTTGCTGGTATAAACTGATTTTTTCGTTAAGTTTGGTTTCTTTACCATCAAGAGTTGAGTAGGCGAGTAGCCGAATGTCATCTTCTAAGTCTTTAAGTGCTAGCTTTAAAATAGGAATAGCTTGTGAGTCACTCATGTGACGAGCTGCCATTACAGCACTTAAACGTTTATTTGGTTCACTCGCGTGCTTTAAAATTGCTTTTAGCCCGCCAATAGAATAGGTTGGATTTGCAGATATTGCTCTAGCTTCAAAAGGAAGCTCCGGTATTTTATGCTCTTCAATTTCTATATCATCGTTTTTTAGAGGTTTACAAAGAGCAAACGTAAGCGCTACTACAACGCCAATAATTCCAAGTACAGGTAATGTAAATAATAATAAAAACATGAGCAAAAAAGAGCTATAAGGAGTGGTTTTGTATTTTTTAGGTATAAAAAAATAACTAACAATAGCAAAAAAGATGCTAGCAAAAGCGTGTAATAATATAGCTAAAAACCAGTTAGGTGTTTCCAATACTTCTATCAGTGCAAAGTACTGACAAATACACCCTAATATAGCTGCTACAATAATTATAATCATGAAAGTGAAACCAATCGCTTTATGTCATCTGAGCTTATAGGCAGAGCGAGTTGCTGTTCAATTACAATGTCGATTTCAGCTAAGGTGTTACCCGTACGCTCTTTGCACCAAGTGTTCACTCGGGCAATAAATCCTGCTTTTTCAAGTTCATCAGCCAATGGCATTAATAGCAGTAATATTTGATTTTTATCATCATATAAGTAAATGTCTAAACCACGACGAGCTTCACTTAAATAACTCATAAGTTGAGTTGATTTATCCGTAATATTCTCGGCTTTGATTTTCAGTAGCTGCGATGGAATGTTGTATCGTTTGGCTTCTTTATTCGCGCGTTTAATTTGACGGATAAAGTACGGAGATTCCTCATAGGTCATTACTGGATTTGTTATTTCATGGCGCAGCAGGTCGCCAATATGTCCTGCCATTACAGCAAGTAATGTAAGAGTCGTATTTTTGAGCGCAAAAAATTGTATTCTTTCAACCAAAATAACGCCGTAAATAGTATTATTTACGTCGATAAGGGGAATTGCTATATGGTATTTGCTTGTACCCGATGCTGCTTTTTCGTCTTTTACCGATACTAATTCTTTTTCTTCAATCATCGCTAATATAAGAGGATCATCTACAGTTACTTGACTCATGTTGCCGAGAGAGGCAAGTGGTGGTTCTAAAACGGTATCGTTTTCAACTTTATATAAACCTGCCCGTTCAAGTGAACCATACTCAACAAATAAATCGATTATTTTTTGCGCTGCGCTATCAAGTCTTCTTTCTTTTAATAGCCCGATAGTGGTTCTTACTGCTTGTAGTGATTCACGCAAACTTAAAGTATGGCCCGCTAGCATTTGCTCAATTCTATCGTGAGATGAATTAATTAAATGATATTGACGAGTAAAGGTTTCAAGGCGGTCGGTTACGTATTCGAGCTGAATACTTTGCTGTTGATTAGTACGCTCCCACACATCTCTAAACTCGCCAGTGATCATAATTACAATAATGTAGCCAATCATGGCGTTAATATTAAAGTCGCTTTGCGATGATAAAATATTTGCTTGAAGTAAAAAAAGTTGGCCAACAAGCAAACATAAAATACTAATAAAGCCTTTTGAAAAGCCATAACGTAGAGAAACTAAAAGTGGGCCAAGTACAGGCCACGAAAACCCTCCCTCAGTCCAAAATGGGTCCTCTGCGTTAAATAATACAGGCAGCCCTAAAGCAAGCGCGGTAAATATAAATACCTCAGCCCATATTTGTAGCTCAGGAACGTCTCTTGGTCTAAGGAAATGTGTTTTCACTCACTAACCTCTATATAAGAAATTAAATCGGCAATCACATCTTGTGCTGTTGCTGCAATGCTATCGCGACCCCAACCACTTTTAGCAATAGTTCCCGTCCAAATTGGCGTTGTTTGCCCGTTAACTGTGAGTGATAAGGTCAGTGCTACAACAGGTTCTCCGTCAAGACCTGCTTTATAGCGCCACTCTTCAATGCTACCTGTTAGTACATAGTCAGCTTGTTGAGTACTTAACCATTGCATAGCATTGTCTAAACGGTATTGATCGTCCAGTGGTGGAAGCTCTTTAGTGTTTACGCGAGGAGCGCGTATAAGAGTTGGCAATTTATTTTGCTGCCAAATACTGGCTAAAATATCTTCAGCACGTTCACCAGCAAGCGGTGTTTGAGCATGATTAACTAGTGGCATAAGTGCCACTGTTTTTGAAGGGCTAAGCTCTACATCATCAGCAACTCTACTGGTGGTACAAGCAGATAATAGTAATACCAAACACGGTATAATTAAACGAAACATACTCTCTCCTAACATTAAAAATGTACGTAATAACCTAATTGTAATTGTGTATCTGAGTTACCCACTTTATTACTACTTTGGTAACCCAGCTGTAATTTAAATAAATCATCGCCTAGTACAGACCAACCAGCACCACTCGAAACAGATACATCTACTGTATCGTTAAGTGTTTGATAGCCAGTACTTATATCAAATAACCACGAAGGATTTGCGCCTAAATAAGGCGGCTCTAATGAACCCGTTGAGGCAAATGAGGTGCCTAGTGCAAAGCGTCTAAATGGTTGAAGATCAACTATTAGAGGCCTTGTTTCTGTGTTTATTAACGCATTTACACGCTCAAAGTCTTGCCATTGCGCACTAAAGTAAGCGTTCCAAATTGGGCGATCTTTTAAAATGCTGTACTGATAACGCGCGTTATATTCTTGGCCATTAATGAGTGAACTACCATCGTCTCTTCGAGAAAAAGACATAGCGGCTGCTGAAAGCTGCACATTTTGTCTATTATCAATGTTGTAGTTAACATAGGCCGTGGCTTTATCTAGCTGAGCATAACTAAGTAGCGCTTCTGATTGGCGGTTTTCAACATTATATTCAAGTTTTAAACCTACCTGAGTACGAGAATCCCATTGATAACGAGAATCAAGACTAAGACCTTGGCGGCTGGCTAAGCTGCCTTGGTGAGAATCTATCTTTGCATCAAAATACCAACGACCAAATGTCATTTTATCTTCTATCGCAAACAGCAACCCGTTGTTATCAAGGTTTTGCTGATTACTTAAACTTAATTTCCATTGCCCACTTGCATAAGGAAAATAAACGTTCACATCGTACTGGCTGCTGTTTAAACCAGCCTCTGGCGATAGATTAATTTCAAGCGCTCTAAAGTAGGATGCTCGTGCATTTCTGAGTAAACTCAATTGTGATTCGTCAAGCTCACCAGTCAGCTCTTCATACCAACGCTGCATTGTTGCGTATGGCTGCTTCAAATAGAGTAAAGCGTTTAGCTCATCCAATTTGCTTAGTGAGCCTTCGGCTATTAGTTGTTTCGCTTTATTGAATTCGCCGTTGGTCATATAAAGCTGTAGTTTTTGCCAAGGTTCTAACTTTTGTGCAGCTCGACGTGCTAACCACCAGTTTGCTTGAGGCTCACCAATAGTGTCGGGCGCAAGCTCATCCATGGCGTTTGACTGTATTAAATGAGGAACAGCCATTGCACCTGCCCAGCGGTACATTAGGCCTCTGTATGCGTATTTATCTTTAGGTAAATGCTGTAATAAATAGTGATTTAGCTCGGCAGCATTCGCATAATAACCAAGCTGCTTCATTACATCGGCTAAGTTAACCAGTGTTGTTAAGTCACTTGGATCTGCAACAGCTAGTTTTCGTAAATAAAAGTAAGCACTGTTATATGATTTTTCATAAATAGATAGGCTAGCTAATAATTGCGTCCACGCATAGGATGGATCGCTGTCCGAATAGCGAGTTAAAATACGGCTAATCATTACGGTGTCGTGCATTTGCAGCGCTAACCAACCTTGTGCAAGTACTACATCAGGATTGTACTCACTTAGTTTTGCTGCACGATTTAATGTGGTGTAAGCCGCATTTAGATCACTCTGATTTTGATACCAATTTGAAAGAATTAGCCAAGCAGGGTAGAGGGCTTTATTGTAGCGTTGCTTTTCAAGCTCTTTATGAATGCGCGCAACCGATTTAGCATCATTTACTTGTGTGCTTAGTAGTGCAATTTTAATAAGTTGCCTAGGCTGAAGTGGTGATTGTTGCCATAAATAGTTTAGTAAGCCCTTAGGATCATCTTCAAACTTTAATTGTTGATAGTGAAGCATATCGCCAACGCTTAGTGTGCTGATTTCTTTTAATTGTTCAAAAGCATAAAGTTCATCTTTTTTATCTTGAACACGCATTGCCATATCTACTCGTGCGGTCCAAAATTCTCCATCAGTACTTTGTTGTTTGTTTTTTAAAATAGACAATGCCGTTTTAAAGTCATCTTTAAGCCAAAAAGCACGAGCCATCCAAAGTAAGTCTTCTTCATTTTTAGGTCCTTTATATTTAGGCCATAAAGCTCTTAGTGCTTTTAAATTTCCGGAATCGTGAAGTACTTTCGCTTTCCAATATTGTGATAATGCACTCTTACCATTTATTTGTTCAAAACGGTCAATATTACTAAGTTCTTGTTTTGTGTTGCCTATAAATTCGTTTGTTTGCATCCACTTAGCAAAGCCGTTGCCTTTTAATTGTCGGTTTTGTGCTTTGTATGCATATATATCGTTGGCGTCTTGGTATAAATATAATGCCGCAGCGTCATTAACACTGTCAGTAAGCATTGCTGGGGTTACAGCTCTGTTCGACATTAGCCATTTAAACTCTTTAAGCGCTTCTTTAGGCTTGTTCTGCCAGCGCTTTATTTTCCAATTTAGTAAGCGTAGCTCTTTGTCATTTGGGGTTTGTAGTAATAGTTTGGCGAGTAATTGCTCTGCCCCTTTTGCATTTCCATTAGCTAAACGCAGGTGCATGGCTTTTGTTAAGTAGTCGGTGTTACCTGGCTCGGCATTTAATAAGTTTTCAATTGCTTGAGCTGCATCCTCTGTGTTGCCAGCTAAGTTAGCTAAATAAAGCGTACGCTTAATATTGGTTTTATCACCATAGGTTTTCCACCAGGCGTAAGCTTGTATCGGATTATTTGCACCAAGTGCCGTTTTAATCGCTTTGACTGCAATGTCAGCATTTATGTTTGCTTTATAAATATCGAGTGCTTTGGCTGGTTCGCCTGCGCTTAACCAGTAATCGGCTGCAAGGAGAGGTTGCTTATTTTTTTGATAATACTGAGCAATTTTGGCGTTTAACCCAACGGCTTTTGCAATAGTTAGTATTTGTTCGTTCCAGTTTTTATGGGCACCTATTTTTAAAGATAACTCTTCAAAGCGATCGTCAACTTTAGCGCCGCTTGCTAGCCATAATGAGTAAAGCAGCTTTATTTCAAGAGTTGCTTTGCGCTCACCTCTTGGTAGTTTTTCAAGCTCGTTAGTCGCTTGTGAATACTCGCTAAGTCCTATATGTAGTTCAACCAATTTTGCGCGTAGCTTTTCGTTATTTGGCTCTGTGTTAAGCGCTGCATTAAGATACGATTTTTCAAAAGTATAATCTTGTGAAAGTGCATCATCTTCAAAAAATAAGGTATGAGGAAATAACGCATATAGTGCAAAACAACTTACAGCTAATATCGCTAATATTGTTTTTACAGAAATTAACTGAGGGCGCTTTTTAGCATTCATTATCGAGCGACTCCATTGCAGTTAAGATAACCATAAAATTGACCTTTTGGCAGATTAAAGTGCGTCACATTAGCGCGTGTAATACCTTTAAAGCGCTCTCCCAAACTAGATACAAACTCGCAAGAACGTGCATTTATTAAATCAAGTGAAGCAGGTACCCACGCTTTAAAGCTAACAGGTCCGTTAACTTGCCAGTTATCAATAACAACATTTGCAGACGCTAAATAAGGTTTTTTGCTATTTTTGCTGTGATCAAAGCTAAGACGAGCTACGTTATTAATAATGTGTATGTAGTCACCTTTTTTGGTGACGCCTGAGATACCTTCACTTTGGGCAATATTTGGCCTGTCAAAATCAGTAGGAATTCGTAAAGTACGAATGTATTTTGAGCTAAATAACCATTCATTATTACTGTTTTTTGCTAGCGCAGAAAAGTAAAAGTCTTTTGCTACTTTTGCGTAATGGCTCAAATGCACCGGTGTATTTGGCCTAGCTAAAACATAATCTATATTGTGTTTTAGTGCGTCTAGTCCCGCAGGGATTTCACCTGAGTAAAAATGAAAATAAATAGTGTATGGTTTTAATCTATATGGTTTTTCTGTTATTTCAAACGTTTCGGTTAAGCGTCTAAAACCGTAATAAGGCCCATGCCATAAGTCTGTATATACATTTTCATTTAATATGGGGGCATAAATTTGATACAGCAAATCTCGCTCTGGTCTGCCTATTGGAGATACATGCGTAAGGCTTGGGTTATCGGCATTTACATCTGTATTACCACCGTTGACGTTAAATACGCCAGCATCGCGAGCCAATTCAAGCGCTTTAGGGCCGGGAGTTGCATCGCCTGACCACAACATCATCACTGTTTTTTTATTTTTTGGTGTCAGGTTTTCATCAATATACTTTATTGAATCGGTGATTTCTTTTTTTAAGCTTATTTTGTTGTAGCCAGGTACATCAAGATGAAAGCCATAATCTACTTCATCTTTATCTACTATTCTAAGGCCAGATAACGCAGTCCAAAAATAAGGGTGACTATAAGTATGTGAAGCAATTTCTACATAAGGCAAATTAAAAATACTGCGCGCTATACCTTCAAGCTTGGCACTTTGTTTTGAATGTAAGCCACTTTTTTCAATATCAGCTTGAATAACCGATGAAGTCAAAGGGAGTTTGTAGCGTTTAATTATTTCATCGCGAATCACTTCTGCAGAATAGGGTTTACCTGCGTAATGTGCTGGGCTTGTGAAACCATCGCCATCTATATGCAGCGTTAGCATACGCCTACCGCTTTCAGTTGTGGTATCAGGCACTAGAATCGGAGGTAGTCCCATTGCTTTGGTGAGTAGTGTACGTGGGTCAATAACCCATTTACTACCTTCCATTGGCAAGGTATCTATAAGCCAAGGTGCAACAACAACCGCGCCATATTTTGTTTTAGTACTCTGCACTATTATAGTTCCATCAGCCGCTTTTATATTGATAAGCGGGGTGGCATCAGTTGCTAATTTCAGTAAGTAGGGCTTAATTATCGCAGGCGATGTTGTCGCTTCGCCTTTTAGCCATGTAGTAAAATGATTAAGTTCATAAGGGCCAGGAGGCAATACGCTAAGCGCTTCAATACCAAGGTTAAGTAACAGTTTCGTTGATTGCGGTAGCTCACCCATAATTAGCTCAGGTACAACGCCTAAGTTACTTTCCAACCAATTAGTAATAGTTGGGGTGTAAAAAGCATCGCTGTTTGTCCATGAAATAATACCAGCATGTAAACTTGGATCTACTAACGGCAAATCTCGTTTAGCTACATCAACATAATCAGGGATATACCCTAAGTACTCAATCATGGTCGCAAGCTTTAAATGTACGGTAGTGTAAATGAGTGGTTTTACATTACTGTTGTACGGAATTAGGATGCGCCTTGGTACTGGCGATATGGTTGATGTACCCCATGTTTGTAAGTGCCCATCTGTTACCCAAGGAGTAAAGCCAGCTTGTTTTATTTTTTGTGCCATAGCAAGGCGGTTGTCAGGCTGTGCATAATCAATAACTTGTACTTTAAAACCTAATTTTTGTGCTGTTTTTAATTGTGCGCTTAGCCAAGCTTGATCGTTTTCAGTAGTTAATTTGTAGCTATTATTAGTTGGGTTGTAATGGCTATATAAACCTTCAGCAACTAAGTCATTAGCTAAACCAGTAAGTTTAGGTAATAACTCAAAGCCTCGATTAAGAATAAGATGCTTATTAAACGTATCAGAGAGGTTTTTTATAATCGCGACTAAGCCATCTTGTTGATCTGACTTACTGTGCTTGTCATCTAAAAGTTGATAGCTGTCTAGCGTATCTAAAAATAAACCACTGAAACCACGCGCTTTTAAAGTAGCTGCGCTATCTTGCATTTGTTGTTGCCAATGCGTAGATGTTAAATCGGCAATATGGCTATTCCAATTAGGATTGACTGAAAGTGAAGACTCACTTTTATTAAACGATTCACCCACACTTAAATAAGCGTAAACAGCAATGTTTCGTTTTTTAAACCAATTAAGCTCGTGCTCGGTGACGAGTTCAGGCTGGACGACAACGCGTGAGTAAAAAGTCATTTCGGCTAATGGCATAGGTGCCGAGTAGTAAAAAGCAATACTATTATTTACAGGCGTTGCGAGAACGTGTGCAGATACTAAAAATACAAGGTATAAAATATATTTCATTAATAATTCATTTTTATAAGATTATAACTGTGATTCAAAGTGATGCGTTCCGATTTCATTCTAGCTATTTTGTATTAGTGATATAGGCTTATTATATGTTAATAAAATATTAATATCTATATGTTCATTATTTATATGAACCTAAAATCTATACTAACATGAGTAATGCGCTAACTCATTACATAGGGATTAATTAGCCGCTTTAATACGCGATCAAATTAAGTTTAGATCAATCCAGTCATTAGAATTTTAAATCTCTTATGAAAGGGCGGCAAATTATACATTAATTAATACGAAGGTCTCAGTGTTTTTAGTGTCAAAATACCTACCTTGCAACTATAATATCTGCCAATTGAACAATGGTATGAGTTTACTCCCACTAATTTTGTTTTTATTACTATGCTTTTAAACCCCAATAAAACGATGTAAACAGTCGTAATTTAATTTTTGGCTATTGTCGCTATATGTGCATTTATACACCCCGGAGAAACAATGAGTAATTTAAGCTTGAAAAACAAACTTTTGTTGTTAGCTATTTTGCCCTTAATGCTACTTTTGATTAGCTTAATGCTGAGCTCTTATTATTTAGAGAATAAAAATCAGCAGCAAAATTTTGAAGCATTTCAAACTAAGTTAATAAGTGACAAACAAACGCTATTAAGCACCGAAGTTGAAATTGCTAGCAAAATTGTTCGCTATCAATTAGCTAATGGCTCTGAGCAGGATGCTAAAAACGCTTTAAGAGACTTGACGTTTGGCCAAGGTGGTTACTTTTTTATATATGATACAAATGGCGTTAGTGTTTTTCATGCATTATTAGGTGATGCTATTGAAGGGCAAAACAAAATAGGGATGACAGACCCTACCGGTAAAAAAATCATAGTAGGTTTACTGGAGCAAGCCAGAAAAGGCGGCGGGGCTTTTAACTATCATTTTCAAAAACCAAACACGACAGGTCTAGTTGAGAAAATGGGCTACGCAGCAATGATCCCCGGCACAAACTGGATGATTGGCACTGGCGCATATATGGATGATATAGACACCGAATTAGTTAAATACCAAACGACAATGCAAGAACACATGAATGATAAAGTAATGACCTTATTATTAATTGCTTTATTTTGGGTTGTTTTAACAATTATATGTGCGTTAATTGCCGCAAATACAATGGTAAAACCAATACAGCGTATGGCGCAAAGCCTTGACGATATTGCCAAAGGTGAGGGCGATTTAACTAAACGTTTAGACATTGATACTAACGATGAAATAGGCCAACTTGGTGAAGCATTTAATATGTTTGTAAGTAAGTTACATGGCATTATTGCTAATGTGGTTGATGTTACACACGATGTAAAAACAGCTTCTGGTGATATAAATACACAAACACGATTAATTGAAGACAAACTACTTAATCATAATCACGAAACAGACTTGGTCGCGACTGCGATTACCGAAATGTCGGCTACTTCTCATGAGGTGGCACAAAATACGAATCAAGTAGCAGAATCAACCCAAGCGGCAACGCAAGAAGTTGCTAAAGCGCAAGAGTGTGTTGATATTTCACTCAGTGAAGTATCTAACTTAATGGGCGAGATAAACTTAGCCGCTAAACAAGTTGATTCACTAAGTGACCAATCTAAAAAAATTAATAGCGTACTAAGTGTAATAGGCGGAATAGCCGAACAAACAAACTTACTTGCACTTAATGCTGCAATAGAGGCTGCGCGAGCGGGCGAGCAAGGCCGAGGATTTGCAGTTGTTGCTGATGAAGTAAGAAGTTTAGCTAGTCGTACTCAAGTTAGTACGCTAGAGATTAGTGAAATGTTGAGCGAGCTACATAATTTAGTATCAGATGCAGTAGCCGCAATGCAAGCGAGTCAAAATAGCTGTAATCGCTCGGTTGAATCGTCTCGTGCTATTTCAGAAAGTTTAGGTGCAGTAACAAGCTCGGTTAGATCAATTAACGACATGAGTACGCAAATTGCGACTGCAGCACTGGAACAAAGTAGCGTTACAGAAGAAATAAACCGTAATGTATTTGCCATTCAAGAAATAGTTAATGAGTTGACTATTTCAAGCAAAACCACCTCTACAGTAGGTCAACATTTAGCTGCCCGTGGTGAAAACTTAGGCCAGCTTGTTGGCCAGTTTAAAATTTAATAAAACCCTAAACTGTATAAAATAAAGCCGCAGATTGCGGCTTTATTTTTTGGCTTAGTTTTAGCTGCTTAATTTTTATAAAAATTATTGAATTTTTTGTATGTGCTAAGGTCTATCTGCATGCAAATATATCTACTATAGTGAAATAGCCATGCAAAATATGCCATCAATTAAACACTGCACTCGAGAAGAACTAGCACCAGAGCAAGACTTGGGGCGTTTAGTGTCTTTTTTACGTTCGAGATTAGCCACTCATGTCGATGCTAAATTACTCCCTATGGATTTAACGTCAGCGCAATATATTGTGGTAGTACTACTTGCGAGAAAGTCGGTTAATACGCTTGCTGGATTATGTGAGTATATGGTTTACGATCGTGGCGCTATGAGCCGTTTACTAAATAGGCTTGAAGAAAAGGGGCTCATTATTAAAACACAATGTGAGCTTGATAAGCGCTCAACTATTTTGTGTTTAAGTGAAAAAGGTAAAGTCCTTTGTCCAGAAATAATGCCAGTAGTAAATGAAGTATATGCTCAAGCATTAAGTGGTTTTTCAGAACCTGAAAAAAACCAAATAATAGACTTACTCTTCAAAGCTATAAATAACCTCGATTCATTACCCGAAGTAGCCCCTCACAAATAGATTATCAATAAAATAGCGATACTGTTTCAATAGAAAGTTAGCGTGCAAGTTAGCTGATCTGATTGTGCGTAGAATCTAATTTTGCTAATATAGTTGCCTAGGCAATTAATGTTATCATCTTGTTAGGTTTGTTATGATTGAAAATAATTTGTTAGTACAATTACAGCAGCAATATCCAGAACATACTTTTATGCAACATCACTTAAGTGTTGTTCATAAGGGGCGTTTTGCTAACGCGATTGTATATCGATATAAAGATGATGAATTTGATTTAATTGTTAAAGATTTTAGCCAAAGCCCGTGGCTTATTCGCAAAACATTTGCGCGACTATCTGTAAATCAAGAATATAAAGGATTGAGCCGATTAGCTGAGCTTGACGCAGTTGCTAATCGCTTTTGTAGGTTATCGCCGATAGCTGTGGCTTATAACTATATTGAAGGCACGCCACTGCGCTCTTTAATTCATGAAGACAAAACTCTACCGGTTAACTTTTTTAGCGAGCTTGAGCGCCAAGTAGCAAAAATGCATCGTAAAGGCATCGTGCATTTAGACTTACGTAATATGGGTAATATTTTATGCGGCGCAGACGGTAAACCTTATTTTATTGATTTTCAGTCAACCATTAGCTTTTCGCGTTTTCCGCGTTGGTTGCAACGCTTTATGCGAGGCTCTGATATGTCAGGTGTATATAAAGCATGGAATAAACTAGGCGATCAACCTTTGCCACAATCTAAACAAGACTACCTAGAACATTTTAATCACGTGCGTAAGCGCTGGATTTTTAAAGGCTACCCAATACAGCGTGGCTATGCGTGGGGCGCTGCACTTATTGCTCAATTTGTAGATTCTGACTTAGTACGAAATATTACCGATAGACTTTAATTAAAAGCACAAACCGTAATTTAAAAACACCTTATTCATTGTGTGATTTTGCCCATATTAGCCTGGCTAATATGGGATTTTTTTTATTATAAGTAATCCGTTTGGTTTACTTACTTGTCGTTTAATTCCTTAAAAACAATTCCTTTTACTGTTTTTTTAATTTTTTAAAATAAATATTAGTACTGCATTTAGTTTGCCCATACAATGCGCAAAAATAGCCTGCGCATGCTTAATAAGTTCACGTTTTTTCTGCAATTTTTTATTGTTCAAGTAAACTATAAGTAATGTGCGCTTTTAAATTTTAAGGTTTTAAGATGATTGAGTATCCGGTAGACCAACTTCCACAGCTCATAAATGATTTACTGCAATGCGATACAACAGAACGTAAAAATAAGTTATTAGCAGATGCGCAGTTAACGCTTTCTACTGAGCACTTGTCATTACTTTTTGAGGCTATACCAAAAGAGCAACGACTAGAAATTTGGCAACTACTTGACGAAGACACGCAACACGAAATCTTTGTTAATTTAAGTGATGACAGCTGTTTGTGGTTACTGCAAACACTAGAGGACACTGATGCCTTTAAGCTTCTTGACGAAGTTAATGTAGAAGAACTACTGGAACTTGAAGAAGTTATACCTGAGCGATTTGTTGAGTATGCAAAAAAGCAACTCGATGAAGCGCAAACCAAACAATATGATTTAGCGCAGCAATACCCGCCAGAACAACTTGGTCACTGGTTAGGTTTTGACTTTTTAAAAGTATCGGAGAAGCTAACTGCCGGTGGCGCTAAAAAATTGCTACATAAAGGTTTACCGCAATACAGTGAGGTTATTTATTTGGTAAGCCGTAAGGGCAGCTTAATAGGAGAGGTTGCGGTAAATGATTTAATAAAAGCCAGCGACACCGATAACTTAATGACATTGGCAAATCATGACTTTTCATCGCTCCATGCTGATGATGATTTATATGAAGCGGCAGAAGTGGTGATCCACAGTGAAAAAATGGCATTGCCAGTGGTTAACTCTGACAATAAATTACTCGGACGATTAACCATTGCCTCTGCGTACGAATTACGCCAAGAGATTGCTGACGAAGCAGCCGCTAAAGCCGGTGGTTTACGTGAAGACGAAGACTTGTTCGCAAGTGTGCGAAAAAGTGCTAAAAACCGGGGTATATGGTTGGGTATTAACTTAGCGACTGCGTTTTTGGCGTCGTGGTTCATCGGTTTATTTGGAGCAACTATAGAACAAGTTGTAGCACTCGCTGTATTAATGCCAGTGGTTGCTTCTATGGGCGGGATCGCTGGTAGCCAAACATTAACGGTTATTGTGCGTGGTTTAGCGCTCGGACAGGTTACAGATTCAAACCGCAATGCGTTACTTAAAAAAGAGCTACGTGTTGGCGCTGTAAATGGTTTGGTGTGGGCATTTGTAATAGGTCTGCTTACCTTCTTATGGTTTAACGATTTAATGCTCAGTATTACGATTACGGTAGCCATATTATTAAATTTAGTCGCTGCGTCACTTGCGGGTGTTGTTATTCCGTCTATTTTAGACAAAATGAAAATTGATCCTGCATTATCTGGCTCGGTAATTTTAACTACCGTTACCGATATTGTTGGGTTTGTTACCTTTTTAGGCTTGGGCAGTTTATTGCTTTTATAAGCCTTATACCAAGTTGCTTAATTAAGTGATCTATTTTGAGGGAAGAAAATCTTGTCGATAACAAGGCAAAAATTTCGTTATTTAGTTGTTTTATATCCGAAATTTTAACGTAGTTAGCGTCAGGTATAACCCTCAAATTGATTAAGTATTATTGCGGATTGGTATTACTTACAGGAAAATACAATGACCTTTGAAGTCATGATTTGGTGTGCAATTGCTTTGTGTATTTCACAATCGGCAATATTTTCAGGCTTAAACTTAGCGTTTTTTTCGCTAAGCCGATTACAGCTAGAAATGGAAAGTACAAAAGGCAACGAAGCGGCCATAAAAGTGATGGCTCTTCGAAACGACTCTAACTTTTTATTATCGACTATTTTATGGGGTAACGTAGGTATTAATGTACTGCTTACGCTACTTTCTGATTCGGTATTAATGGGCGCTAGTTCGTTTTTATTCTCAACCATTGCGATTACTATTATTGGTGAAATAACGCCGCAAGCTTATTTTTCTCGTAATGCACTTAAAATGGCGAGCCTGCTTTCGCCGCTAATTAAGTTTTATCAGATTCTGTTTTATGTAGTTGCGAAACCAACCGCTTTAATACTTGATGCATGGTTAGGTAAAGAGGGGATTACGTACTTTGCTGAAAGTGAGCTCAGAGGTATTATTCGCAAACACATAGAAGCAGAAGAAGCTGATGTTCAACATGTTGAGGGTATAGGCGCGCTTAACTTTTTTAGTTTAGATGAAATAAGCGTAACTAAAGAAGGGGAGATAATTGATCCTGATTCTATTATTGCACTGCCGACTAAACTCGATTTACCTATTTTCCCAGACCTTACATTAACGACTGATAATGAGTTTTTACGAAAACTACATAAGTCTGGTTACAACTGGGTGATCATTACTAATGAAGATGGTTGGCCTTTATTGGTTGTTGATGCAGACGGCTTTTTACGCTCAGCGTTGTTTGAGCCAGATACATTTGACCCGTATCATTATTGTCACAGACCTATAATTGTTGCTGACGAAGCGATGCGATTGAGTGAAGTGATTTTAAAAATACGCGCTAGTCATTCTCTCGATAAATCGTTTGATGGGGCCATTGATCACGATGTGGTATTAGTGTGGAGTGATGTAAAGCGCATTATTACTGGCGCTGATATATTTGGTCGATTACTCAAGGGTATGAGTGCACCAAAGCTCGAATTGCATGAAAATACAGAGAACAAAAAGCCGCAATAAGCTAACACCGATCAGTTAAGGTATTTTTGATCGGTTGACCGATCTTTTGGTTGCTTCACAATACCCTTATCATCTTTTGATTATGAGGGTATTTTTATGCTTAGTCATTGGTTACTTGAT
>NZ_JADYXB010000015.1:0-110514 GCF_015864485.1 Pseudoalteromonas sp. SWN166 | reverse complement strand
AGTAAGACCTTTACCAGCTTGAAGTTCAGCTAATGCTTTGTTGAAATCGAAAGATTGAGTCATGTGTCACTCCTGTTTTCTTAATAATACTGAAATGACACAGATTTCTAAACACTACCAAAGATAATTTTAACGTCTAAAAATATCGTTATCCACACTAACTTATTTTCCATAAGGTAGACCTTTATCCTCTTTTACTTTTAAAAAAGCAGCTTGTAATTTCTCAATTAAATCAGAGTTCGTTTCTTTATTAGCGGCTAAATAGGCATCAACAGTTAGCTCGTCTATTTTATAAATAAAGTTTAAGTACCCTTTTTCAAGCTTTAAGTAGTCACTCATTTGTTGCATATAAAGAGGGTCGTCTACAATTAAGTCTACTTTTTTAGCAAGTAATAGATCATATGACTTTTGAATATCACTAGTTAATACAACTTCAAAACCAAGCTTTGAAAGTGTTTGAGTAGAAAAGTCGTTTCGTTGCATTGCTATTTTGTAGTTTTTTGCTTGTTCGGTATTATTAATAATTATGTCGCAGCGCCCTGCGAGGCTAATAAAGCCTAAATGAAACTTACCAACTGGTGCAATCCAATGAAATTTATTTTCTCGCTCTACAGTGCGAGCAAGGCTGTATATAAAGGTGTTTTTGAGTTCACTCGCAATCTTATAAGCGCGTGCCCACGGGTACATTTGAATATTAGGCGTAAGCTCTGCTTCTTTAAATATATCTCTAATAAACTCAGTACCTACGCCTGCAACTTCTCCATTAATTAATACTTGGTTCGGTGGTGCTAATTCAGTAACTACTAATAAGCTCTCTTTAGCATGAATAAATACAGAGCTTATTAAGCATAAAAGATAAAGAAGGTATTTCACGTTCGAGAGTCATCATTCAATTAATACGAGTAATATCAGGTGTGGCTTAAAATATAAAAAACACAAAAGGTGAGACGCAAAAAGTACTAATTAAAGTATTGGTTTATTTGAGTTATGTATAACTATAAAGGATGTTAGATAGATAAGTGGCTTGAGGTTTGAAGTAGTTGAGGCTAAAAAATTAAAGCCCTAAAACGATAAAAGGGCCTTGCGGCCCTTGGTGAAGTATCGTTCAAGTCAGATAGAGCTTTAACCCCTTAAAGCGCTATCCTCTTGTTTTGCAACACCGGTGTTCATCTCAATAAGTTTCTAAGCTAGCGAGAGGAAAAACCCAGCAATTGCTGCGCTCATAAGGTTAGCCATAGATCCTGCTAACACTGCTCTGAGCCCTAAGCGTGCGATATCCTTCCGCCTGCTAGGCGCCATACCGCCTAACCCACCTAGTAAAATGGCTATCGATGATAAGTTAGCAAACCCACATAAAGCAAAAGTAACAATTGCTTGCGTGTGCGCACTTAACGTATCGCGATAATTTATAAAGTCTAAGTAAGCAACAAACTCGTTTACTACTATCTTTTGACCAATAAAGCTGCCGGCTATAATCGCTTCATCCCATGGCACACCTAGTAACCATGCAACTGGAGCAAATACATAACCTAATATTTCTTGTAGCGTTAATGTTGGGTAATCAAACCACCCGCCAATACCACCTAATAAACCGTTTAATAATGCAATTAGCGCTACAAAAGCAAGTAACATTGCACCTACATTAAGTGCTAAATGCATGCCGTTTGCGGCACCTGATGCAGCTGCATCAATTACATTAACAGGCTTATCGTCGTCATCTAAATCTAAATCAGCTAAGTTATCTTTAGGCGTTTCAGTTTCTGGCACAATCATCTTGGCCATTAAAAAACCACCCGGAGCGGCCATAAAACTTGCCGCAATAAGATACTTAAGATCTACGCCAATAATTACGTAACCGGCCATTACAGAGCCCGCTACAGTTGCTAAGCCACCTACCATTACTGCAAACAATTCCGATTTTGTCATTGTTGCTATAAAGGGCTTAACTATTAACGGTGCTTCAGTTTGTCCAACAAAAATATTTGCTGTTGCTGAAAGCGATTCTGTACGAGAGGTTTTCAATAATTTTTGTAAACCGCCGCCTAAAATCCTAATTATCCAATCCATAATGCCAAGGTGATATAACACAGCAACAAGTGCTGAGAAAAACACGATAACCGGCAAAACTTGAATCGCAAAAATAAAACCTAATGTATCTTGTGAGGCAAGTGGACCGAATAAAAATCCAATACCGTCGTTTGCATAACCAATAACCGATGAAACGGCTGATGACATGCTAGTTAACACATTTTTACCTGCTTCGAAAAACAGTACAAAACCACCAATAACAATTTGCATCGCAAATGCTATACCAACGGTTCTTAAATTAATTGCCTTGCGATTAGTTGACGCAGCAAAGGCAATGCTTAGCAGCACACACATGCCCACTAAGCTCATAAATGTTGTCATACAAATGTTTCCCGTTATTATTCTTGTAGTAAATATTTTATCTTACTTTTTATTATATCAATCGCAACGCGGTTCATACCGCCTCGAGTCACAACCAAATCGGCGTTATGTTTCGAAGGCTCAATAAATTGATAAAACATCGGTCTAACAGTTGCCTGATATTGCTCAACAACAGATTGTAACGTTCTGCCTCTTTGTTCCATATCACGTTGCATACGGCGCATTAAGCAAATATCTAAAGGTGTGTCTATAAACACCTTAATATCAAATTCTTTATTAAGCGCTTTATCACTCAATAGTAAAATACCTTCAACAATCAGTATTTTAGCAGCAGGCACACGGCGAGTTTTTTCGCTGCGTGTATGCTGAGCATAATCATACGTTGGTACTTCTACTGAGTTACCACAACGAATTTGCGTTAAATGCTCAAGCATTAACGCGTGTTCAAATGCATCGGGATGATCGTAGTTTGTTTGCGTACGATGAGCCATCGGCAAATGCGACTGATCCTTGTAATAAGCATCTTCTTCAATAATGGCGATAGCGCCTGGTTCAAGCTCGTTAACCAGCTCATTGTAAATTGTTTGGCTAAAAAGAGATTTTCCCGACGCTGATGCGCCCGCAATGGCTATAATAGTAGTTCGTGTCACTAAAGTTCTCATCCACACAGAAAGATATATTGTTGGTAGATCACAATAGCAAAAAAGACACGATTAATCTCTTTTGCTTCGCTCAAGAGTGCAAATTTATAATGTTTAGGTTTTATGAAACAGGACTTTTGTCCTGTACGAAAAATTCGATCAGCAGATAAAGTAACCGCCTAGAATCAAAGTGAGGTCAAAATGGCAAGAGCAATTATCTTAATGGCAGATAGCCTAGGAATCGGTGCAGCACCAGATGCAGATAAATTCGGCGATCTTGGAGCTAATACATTCGCTCACTTACTAAAAGCATATTACGACGAAACAGGCTCAGCATTGTCGCTTCCAAACCTATCAAAACTTGGGTTAGTGGACGCATGTGAAGCTGCCGGTGGAGAACCGTGTTTAATTTCAGACCGCCAAGCGCCTCAAGGTGCATGGGGTTACGCTAAAGAAATATCTAGCGGAAAAGACACGCCATCAGGTCATTGGGAAATGGCAGGCGTACCAGTGTTATTTGATTGGGGATATTTCCCAAAAACACAGCCAAGTTTCCCACAAGAATTTATAGACGAGTTTATTGCTCGTACAGGTATTCCTGGTATTTTGGGCAATTGCCATGCATCAGGAACAACTATTTTAGAACAGCTAGGTGAAGAGCACGTAAAAACAGGTAAACCAATCTGTTACACCTCAGCTGATAGCGTGTTTCAAATAGCCGCGCATGAAGAGTCATTCGGCCTAGAGAAGCTTTATCAAGTTTGCGAAATCGCACGGGCGCTACTTGATGAAATGAATATAGGACGAGTGATTGCGCGGCCATTTTTGGGTTCAAATAGTCAAGACTATGCTCGAACGGGTAATCGTCGTGACTATTCAGTACTTCCGCCAGCACCAACATTGTTAGATGTTCTAGCAAAAGACGGCGGCGAAGTAATTAGTATTGGTAAAATATCAGATATTTACGCGCATCAGGGCATAACTCAAAAGCACAAAGCGCCTGGGTTAATGAACTTGCTAGAAAAAACCAGCGAAGTAATGAAAAGTGCGCCAGATCGCAGCTTAATCTTTACTAACCTAGTTGATTTTGATGAAAAATTTGGTCATCGCCGTAACCCAGTAGGATACGCAAAAGCATTAAAAGAATTTGATGATTATTTACCAACTATACTAAACCAGTTAAACGCAGATGATGTATTAATGATCACTGCAGATCACGGCTGTGACCCGACCTTTCCAGGTTCTGAGCACACCCGTGAATATGTACCCGTTATTGCATACCAACCGGGTATGAGTAACACACCATTAGGTGAACGCAACAGCTTTGCAGATATAGGTCAAACACTGGCTCAGTGGTTTAACTTATCTGCGCTTGATTACGGCGATAGCTTTTTAAATAAGCTAACAACGCCAACTAAAAAGGAAAACAATTAATGAGTACTCCGCATATCAGTGCAAACGTTGGTGATTTCGCCGAAACAGTATTAATGCCAGGCGATCCGCTACGTGCGCAATATATTGCTGAAAACTTTTTAGATGATGCAGTACAAGTTACAGGCGTTCGTAACATGTACGGTTTTACTGGTACGTACAAAGGCAAGCCAGTAAGCATTATGGGTTCAGGCATGGGCATTCCATCAATGTCTATTTATGCACGTGAGCTAATTGTAAGCTTTGGCGTTAAAAATATTATACGTATTGGTACGTGTGGCGGTATTGGCACAGATATCAAAATTCGTGACGTAATTTTTGCACAAGGTGCAAGCACAGATTCAAACGTAAACCGTGCACGCGTACGTGGCTACGATTTTGCTGCTATTGCTAACTTTGACCTACTTTTAAACGGCGTAAACGCTGCTAAAGAGCTAGGCATTAAAGCAAAAGTAGGTAACGTATTTACGACAGACACATTCTATCAAGCAGATGACTCGTTCTATAAAGACTTAGACAAGTTAGGCATGCTAGCAGTAGATATGGAAACAGCTGGTTTATATGGCGTTGCAGCTGAATACGGCGCAAACGCAATGGCATTATTTACAGTAAGTGACCACGTAATCACTGGCGAAGCAACACCAGCTGATGAGCGTCAAAGCACATTTAACGAAATGGTTAAAATTGCATTAGAGTCAATAGCTTAAATAATACATAACAGTTCCTTGGTAACGTATTCACTAAGTTTTGGAGACACGCCCAAAGTGAAGTGAGACTAAACCTCCAAAGCCGCATTTTATGCGGCTTTTTTTATGGCTGAAGAAAATGAGCCACCATACAATATTGCATCGCATTTTGACGTGATCCGCTGTGTTGTAGGCGCTAAGCATGCTCGCGCGAGAAGCGTAGCTTCTAATTACTTAATCACCCATCCTAAAAACTACGTTTTTAAACGCCTGCAAGCAGCGCGTCTACAGGTGAATATTATAATCGCATTTTGACGTGATTCGCTGTGTTGTAGGCGCAGAGCTTGCTCGCGCGCGAAGCGCAGCTTCTAATTACTTAATAACCCAACAAACTTAACCTTTAAAAACAAAAAAAGGGCTTAAGCCCTTTTTTATTACATTTGTGGCCTGCTCAGGCAGGCTAAACTCTAATACTTAAACTACTTCACCAGCCACTATTGTATTAAAGCTGTCGTTGTCATGTAGGCTTGCAAATGCGCTCTCATGTAATAGCTCGTTACGTAAGTTAGGCGAATAATCAAGAGCCATTTTAATATCGGCTAATGCATCAGCATGCTTATGTGTTAGCGCATAAGCACATGCTCGTTGCCAATAGGCATAACCATAATCACTGTCTATATCAATGGCTTGATTACACAGCTCAATGGCTTGTGCTGTTTCGTTTATTTCTAGTAACGCATCGGCTTTATAAGCAATGGCTTCAACATCTTCTGGTTTACGTTTTAAGATTTCATCAAATATTTCAATTTTATTAGCAAAATCACTTTCTAAATTGGCACGCATCCATAACGAATGAACCTCGTTGGTAACCGAGATACGTTCTTGGTTACTGAGTATTTCTTCAGAGCGTACGCGTAGTTTTTCTTCAAGAATTTTTAATCGGTCTTCATACTCGTCAGTTATTACACTTACACGCGTATTTACAATATCTTCTACTTTATTTTTAACATCGCGTAGCGAATTCCAACCCACTAAAACCAAAATAGATGCTGTAGCGGTAATTATAAAAAATACATTGTTGATAGTGTCTGTTGTGTACGTTAATGCACGATCGGCGGTATCAAGTTGCGCATGAGTAACCTGCTTAGTTACATCCTCACGGAGTTTTTGTTGATCTTGTCTTACCGCTTTTAGCTCGTCGAGTATGTAGCGCTCCATCAGCGGTTTATACATAGACTCTTTAAGTTGTCCAAGGGCTTGTTGTTCTTGTTGCGGTGTAGGAGCTGCAGGTTTTTGTTCAGCAGAATTTACTATGCCCGAAAAAAAAGTTAAACAAACAAAAAGTGTAGATAGGTAATAACGCATTGGTACGCCTAATTAAATTAATTACTGTAATAACTTTAACATGCAGGGCTTAATGGCACTAGGTTTACACAAAAGTTAGTTTAAGCAAAAAAGAGGCAAAAAAAAACCAGCTCAAAATGAGCTGGCTAAAACTGCTTAAAACAACAATATGTCGTAGGGATTCACAGGAGAACAACTTCATACTAACTGAATCTTTCTGAACAAATACTTAACTCAATTCAATCAGTTAAAAATATAATAATACTCAGGGTATTCGTTTATAAAGTAAAGGTGCATTGGGCTTAAGTAATGCACCTTTATCATTATAACTATATAACTACAATTTCATGGTGAAGGGGGGTATTCCAATGTGCGCTTTAAATAAATTAAAGCCACTTTCAAACCCTTCACATACCATTACGCCGAAATTTTTCAATTCGATCACAGGTCTAGTAAAAAGATTAAGGTTAACTTTTTTATTTTACATTTTTAGCCTACGCAATACTTTATACGAGCGTCATCAAATTTAGTTTTACTATTATTTAAAACGTGACTGTAAACCTATCTTTAAATACATAATTAGATAAAGACCAATTAAAAATATAAATCGAAGCAATCGTTTTAAATAGTACGTTGAGGCTGGCGTAGCATAATTTATGCGCCTATATTAAGGATACGTAAGTATTTAGGCAGGCATACTAAATCGTAAGCAAGCTGATTAAATAAAAATAACCGTTACTTTTTAAAAAGTTATAAATACATAAGCAACAATATTGATTGATAAAGTATTTTACTTTTCTATTATAAGGATTCCAGAATGAGCAACCCAAAAGCCGGCCAGTGCCCTGTAATGCATGGCAGTAATACTGTTACTTCAAAAAGTAATACAGATTGGTGGCCAAACTCACTTAACTTAGACATCCTTCATCAGCACGACACTAAATCAAACCCATATAGCAGCGACTTCAATTATGCCGAAGCATTCAAATCAATCGACCTTGAAGCGTTAAAAACAGACGTTAAAAATCTCATGACCGACAGCCAGGATTGGTGGCCAGCCGATTGGGGACACTACGGCGGTTTAATGATTCGTTTAGCATGGCATTCAGCGGGCTCTTACCGTTTAGCAGATGGCCGAGGAGGCGGTGGTACAGGTAATCAACGTTTTGCACCACTTAACTCATGGCCTGATAATGGCAACCTCGACAAAGCTCGCCGCTTACTTTGGCCAATAAAGAAAAAATACGGTAACAAGCTTTCATGGGCCGACTTAATTATTTTAGCAGGCACCATGGCATACGAATCAATGGGCTTAAAAACCTTTGGTTTTGCCGGCGGCCGAGAAGATATTTGGCATCCTGAAAAAGACGTTTACTGGGGAGCCGAAAAAGAATGGTTAGCGCCAAGTGACGAACGTTACAGTAGCGTGGATAAACCAGACACCATGGAAAACCCATTAGCCGCAGTACAAATGGGCTTGATTTATGTAAATCCAGAAGGTGTTAACGGTATACCCGATCCACTTAAAACAGCGGCCCAAATTCGCGAAACTTTCGCACGTATGGCAATGGATGACGAAGAAACCGCTGCATTAACGGTAGGCGGGCACACAGTAGGTAAAGCACATGGTAATGGCAAAGCAGAAAACTTAGGCCCAGAGCCAGAAGCAGCTGACGTACACGAGCAAGGCCTTGGCTGGAATAACACTACAACACGTGGTATTGGCCGCGATACAGTTACATCAGGCGTAGAAGGCGCATGGACTACGCACCCAACACAATGGGACAACGAATACTGTAAGCTTTTATTAACCTACGAATGGGAACTCACTAAAAGCCCAGCAGGCGCTCATCAGTGGGAGCCTATTAATATTAAAGAGGAAGATAAACCTGTTGATGTAGAAGATTCATCAATTCGTTTAAACCCAATGATGACTGATGCCGATATGGCGATGAAAGTGGACCCAACGTACCGTAAAATCATTGAGCGTTTTAATAACGACTTTGAATACTTTTCAGATGTATTTGCGCGTGCATGGTTTAAACTGACTCACCGCGACTTAGGCCCTAAATCATGTTACTTAGGTGCCGACGTACCAAGCGAAGAGCTAATTTGGCAAGATCCAATTCCAGCCGTTGATTACACATTAACAGACGACGAAATTAGTAATTTAAAAACTACCTTATTAAATTGTGGTGTTAGTGCCGCTGATTTAATAAATACAGCTTGGGATAGCGCACGTACTTATCGTGGTTCTGATAAACGTGGCGGCGCAAATGGTGCACGCATTCGTTTAGCACCGCAAAAAGATTGGCAAGGTAATGAGCCAGAGCGCTTAGCGTCAGTGCTTAGCGCGCTTGAAAAAGTGCAAGCAGGCTTAAGTAAACCAGTTAGCATCGCCGACTTAATTGTTTTAGGTGGTACAGCTGCTGTTGAGCAAGCTGCAAAACAAGCCGGTGTTGATGTAAACGTGCCGTTTTCATCAGGACGTGGAGATGCAACAGACGAAATGACTGATGCAGAGTCGTTTGATGTATTAGAACCCATTCACGATGGTTTTAGAAATTGGCTGAAAAAAGATTACGCAGTATCAGCTGAGGAGTTATT
This sequence comes from Pseudoalteromonas sp. SWN166, assembly GCF_015864485.1. NCBI lineage: Bacteria > Pseudomonadati > Pseudomonadota > Gammaproteobacteria > Alteromonadales > Pseudoalteromonadaceae > Pseudoalteromonas > Pseudoalteromonas sp. SWN166. The sequence goes on along the minus strand of NZ_JADYXB010000015.1, from coordinate 101,396 downwards.
ACTAGAGCGCAGCCAACTAATGGGATTAAGTGCACCAGAAATGTCGGTACTTATTGGTGGCATGCGCGTACTAGGCACTAACTGTGCAGGTAGCGAGCATGGCGTATTTACTAATAATGTAGGCTCATTAACCAACGACTTTTTTGTAAACTTAACTGACATGTCAAACCGTTGGGAGCCAACTCAAAAAGGCTTGTACAATATAGTAGACCGCCAAAGTGGCACTACAAAATGGACTGCAACACGCGTTGATTTAGTATTTGGTTCAAATTCTATATTACGCGCATTGGCTGAGTTTTATGCACAAGACGACAATAAAGAACGTTTTGTACATGACTTTGTAAATGCATGGGTAAAAGTAATGAACGCCGATAGATTCGATCTTAAATAATCTACACGGTCATAATAAAAGGGGGAGTATTAATTACTCCCCCTTTTTTATAAATTTAATATCAGTTATAAATTATTTGAGGCAAGCGTTGAGCTTGCTCGCGCGAGAAGCGCAGCTTCTAATTACTTAACTACAAAAAAAAACCTTTGCCTAACGCTTAAATATACCCTCTACTTGGCTGCGTAACCATATTAAGGCATCGTCTTTATCGGTGTTTTGGTGCCAATATAAATGCTGGTAAATAGCAGGCATAGTGGTAGGTACAGGGCGAGCTATTAATGTTTCATCAAGTAACTGACTTGCTATCATTGAAGGTAGAGTAAGTAAAAATGGCGAGTTTTTTATAACCTCTTTAGCTGCAAAATAGGTTTGGCAGCGTATCGCCACTTCTCGGTTTAAGCTCAATTGCAGCAATGCAATATCTTCAATTACTGTCCCCGTTGCTCTGTTAGATACCGCTACATGTTTGGCGCTTAAGTAATTATCAATATTTAATTGGTTTTTAAGCGGGTGATCTTTTTTCATTAATACACAAAAGTGATCACTCGAAAGCACAGCATGGCTAATGGGCGCTTTTATTGGCCGTGCTACATCTATCGCCATATCAATTTGATGATTAGCCAGTTGCTTGTGCATATCGTCGCGGTTTAACTTAACGCTCGCAAGGTTTGCCTTTGGGGCATGTTTTGCCAATATTAACTGCAATTTAGGCAGCACTATTGGCTCAATAGCATCGTGCAGCGCTATTTTAAACGTTTGTGCGGTAGTGGTTAAGTCAAAGTCGCCACAGGCTTGCAATACTTGTCGTAACTTTTCAAGTAAATCTATTAGCGCAGGTGCCATGCGCTGGCATGCAGGAGTGGGTAGCATTAACGGCCCTTGGCGCTCAAACAATGGATCGTTCAATACACTGCGCAGGCGTTTAATGGCATGGCTTACTGCAGAAGGCGTTATGTACAGCACTTTGGCTGTTTCGCTCATGTTTTTTTCAAAGTACAAACACTCAAAAATTTTAAGTAAATTTAAATCGAGTTGCTGAATGTGTTTAGCTTCTATCATTATTACCCGCTTATACTATGAATTATATTCACACTTGATTGGTAATATATTTCATTTAATTCATTGAGGCGAATGTTTTATGCTGGGTTAAATAAAAATAAACAGGTTACCTCATGAACTTTGAACCAAGCCAAAAAAGCCAAGACTATCTAAAGCGCGTAACAGCCTTTATGGATGAACACGTATTGCCTATTGAGCAAGCCGTTGTTGAGCATAACCATGCTAAAAATAACTCAAGCGATTGGACTACATGGCAGCTAAGTGAACACATTGAGCCATTAAAAGCCAAAGCAAAAGCAGCAGGCCTGTGGAACTTATTTTTACCCGACCAACATTTAGCACAAGGTTTAAGCTGTTTAGAATACGCACCTATTGCTGAGCAAATGGGGAAGTGTTTATTTGCCTCAGAGATTTTTAATTGCAACGCCCCCGACACAGGTAACATGGAAGTGCTTTATCACTTTGCAAACGATGAGCAAAAACAACAGTGGCTAACCCCATTATTAAATGGCGAAATACGCTCTGTATTTGCCATGACCGAACCCGACGTTGCCTCCTCAGATGCAACCAATATGCAAGCTACCATAGATGTTGATGGCGACGAGCTTATTTTAAACGGTAAAAAGTGGTGGACCACAGGCCTTGGTCATCCTAATTCGCAAGTGGCTATTTTTATGGGGCTTTCTAACCCTGAAAACGATAAACATAGTCAGCATTCAATGGTGTTAGTGCCATTAAATACACCAGGAGTAAATATTAAACGCATGCTAAGTGCTTGTGGCGATTTTGATGCGCCGTACGGTCACGGTGAAATGGAGTTTAATAATGTACGCGTGCCAAAGCAAAATCTTATTTTAGGTTTAGGTAAGGGCTTTGCCATTGCTCAAGGGCGTTTAGGACCAGGACGTATTCATCATTGCATGCGCGCAATTGGTGCTGCAGAGCGTTGCTTAGAACTTATGATTAAGCGCGGACTATCGCGCAGCGCCTTTGGTAAACCACTACTTAAATTAGGGGGCAATTTAGAGCGCGTAGCGCAAGCGCGAATGGCGATAGATCAAGCGCGATTATTAACCCTACATGCGGCATGGAAAATAGATACTCAAGGCGTTAAACACGCAATGACCGAAATATCGAGTATAAAAGTAGTGGTGCCCAATATGCTGCAAATGGTGTCAGATATGGCAATGCAAGTATTTGGCGGTGCAGGAGTGTCGAGCGACTTTCCTATTGCATCGTTTAATGCAATGGGACGCATTTTACGCCTTGCCGATGGCCCCGACGAAGTACATATGGGCATGGTTTCGCGCCTCGAACTTAACAAATACCGCTAAGGCCACCACATGAAAACAAGACTAATAATAACAGGTGGAGCCACAGGGCTTGGCAAAGCATTAGCACTTAGTTACGCCAATAACCTAGGTGCCAATTTACAAATTTGCATTGCCGATATAAACGCCGAGCGCGCAGCCGTCACAATTGCCGAGCTGCAAGCATTAAAAGCTGATGCCTTTTTTTATGCCTGCGATATAACTAAACAAACTGATATAGAAAGCCTTTGCGATATCATTCAAACCAAGTGGCAAGGGGTTGATATAGTTGTAAACAATGCAGGCGTTGCTACTGGCGGCTCGCTTGAAGGGGAGTCACTTGAGCAATGGCAGTGGATTATGGATATTAATTTGCTCTCAATGGTGCGGGTGTGCAAAACGTTTTATCCGGTATTTAAACAGCAAGGCAAAGGCTACTTTATTAATATTGCCTCACAAGCAGGGCTTACTCCTATTCCCTTTATGAGTAGCTACAATGCGGTAAAAGCAGCTGTTGTCAGTTTTAGTGAAACCTTAAAGCTCGAACTTGCCTACGACAATATAGATGTAAGTGTAGTGTGCCCCAGCTTTTTTAAAACTAACCTTGATGAATCAATGCGTACCAGCGAACCAGCTATGCAAACAATGCTAAACCGCGCGTTTGAGCGCTCGCCAATTACCGCAGAGCAAGTTGCTGATATTATTTATAAGCAATCGCTTAAGCGCCCGTTTTTAATTTTGACCCATAAATTAGGTAAACAAGCCTTTTTAATGAAAAAGCTTCTTCCCGTTGAGTGGTACATTAAAAGTATGCTGAAAAAAACACGCTCTATGCAACGTTTAAAATCAAAATAATAAAGGCAAACGATGAACACACAATTATTAGATCAAGCCAAAAGCGTGCGCCAAGGCGAAGAGCTCGACACACAAAAAGTAGATGCCTGGCTTAAACAGCACATTACACATTTAACTGGCGAGCCAAGTGTTACCCAATATGCAGGTGGCGCGTCAAACTGGACTTATTGCCTAGACTATCCAGAGCAATCGCTTATTTTACGCCGCGCGCCAAAAGGCACTAAAGCCAAAGGTGCTCACGATATGGGCCGCGAATACAAACTACAACATGCGCTAAAACCGGTTTACAGTTATGTGCCTCGCATGGAAGCATTTTGCGACGATGAAAGCATACTCGGCACCGATTTTTACGTTATGGAAAAACTCACGGGCATTATTCCGCGTAAAAACTTACCGCGCGACTTAACTGTAACGCCCGAGCGCACAAAGCAGCTTTGCGAAAATGTACTCGACTGCCTAGTTGAGCTACATAAAGTAGATTACAAACACGCTAATTTAAGTCACTTAGGTAAAGGCGAGGGTTACACGCAGCGCCAAATTAGTGGGTGGAGCGAGCGTTTTACAAAAGCTAAAACATGGAATGTACCCAGTGGTAAAAAGGTCATTAAATGGCTTGAAAACAACATGCCAAGCCATGAGCGAATTTGCATCACTCATAACGATTTTAGGTTTGATAACGTCGTGCTTGATGCCAACGACTACACAAAAGTACTGGGCATTTTAGATTGGGAGCTTGCAACGCTTGGCGACCCATTAATGGATTTAGGCAATACACTAGCTTACTGGGTAGAACCCGGAGATGACTTTTTAGCACAAGCTACACGGCGCCAACCAACTCATTTAAAAGGCATGCTTACCCGTAAAGAAGTTGTCGCTTATTACTGTAAAAAAATGGATATAACGGTAGACGATTTTACCTTTTACGAAGTGTATGGCTTATTTAGACTCGCCGGCATAGTGCAGCAAATTTATTATCGTTATCACCACGGACAAACTAAAAACCCCGCATTTAAAAACTTTTGGGTATTTGTACATTACCTTTTATGGCGTTGTAATAAAGCGATTAAAAATCAAGGAAAAGCCTAATGTGCATTTTATATTTAGTACGCCACGGGCAGGCCAGCTTTTCGGCTGATGATTACGACAAGCTATCGGTAAAAGGGCAACAGCAAGCGAGCTTACTTGGCGAATATTTAGCGCAAAAACAGCTAACGCCCGATGCCATTATTGCAGGCACAATGCTACGCCATAATCAAACTGCTGAGCTGAGTTTAGCTGCCCTTAACGATGCACCTATTGTAGTAAATGATGCGCGCTTAAATGAGTACGACCACGAGCATATTTTAGCGGTTTATAACCCAAACCTTGCAACTCCAAGCCAACTACGTGCGGTACTTAGCAAGCAAGCCGACCCAATGGAGTATTTTAAAAACGTATTTATTAGCGCCATAGAGCAATGGGTGCTTAATCCCGACAGCACTCTCTATAACGAAAGCTTTAATGCCTTTAGTGCCCGTGTACTCGGCGGGCTTGAAACAATAGCCAAACAGCATGATGGCAAAAAAGTGATTGTTTATACTTCAGGCGGACCTATTAGCATTATTACCAGCCATTTAATGGGGCTAAAGCTTGATCGTTTTATTGATATTAATTGGAGCCTAGTAAATGCAGGTGTTACTAAAGTGGTCGCGCGCGGCAAAGGTGAAAATCGTAAGCTGAGCATAAGCACCTTAAACGAACATCACTTTTTAGAGCAATATCCACAACAAAAACTAATTACCTATACCTAAGGAGCAAATACAATGCGCAAAAATATACTTATAACAGGTGCAAGTTCAGGCTTAGGCAAAGGAATGGCAAAAGAGTTTGCTAAACAAGGTTGCAACCTTGCTTTATGCGCTCGCCGCTTTGAATTATTAGAACAACTAAAGGCAGAACTTGAGCAAGTAAATCCTAATATAACTATTAGCATAAAAGTACTCGACGTTAACAACCACGAGCAAGTGTTTAGTGTGTTTAAAGCGTTTAACGAAGAGCTTAACGGCCTTGACCGAGTTATTATAAATGCGGGCATGGGTAAAGGTGCCTCTATTGGTACCGGCTATTTTAATGCCAACAAGCAAACCGCCGAAACTAATTTTATAGCGGCACTTGCACAGGCCGAAGCCGCAATGGAAATTTTTAGAGCGCAAAATTATGGCCATTTAGTCACTATTTCGTCAATTAGTGCTGTGCGTGGTTTTAGACGAGCGATGACTGTTTATGCTGCCACTAAAGCAGCTATTACCTCATTAAGCGAAGGCATACGTATCGATGTAATGAATACACCAATAAAAGTAAGCTGTGTACATCCTGGTTTTATTAGAAGTGAAATAAACGAAAAAGTAAAAACAGTCCCTTTTATTGTCGATACCGAAATAGGCTGTAAAGCATTAGTAAAAGCCATCAATAAAGAAAAAGCCAATAGCTTTGTACCAACGTGGCCGTGGTCTTTTTTACATTGGATTTTACGTATAGCGCCGTTAAGTACAATTCGTAAAATGTCGTAATTTTTAAATTTTAGGCATTAAAAAAGGTGGCAACAGCCACCTTTTTTATAAAATACTAAAACTTATAGAAGTGCAAAAAGCTTTTGTAGTTGTGGCATGTATTCGCTCACAAGTTCAAGGTTGCTTTCGCTTACTAAAGAATCCGTAGACTCCGCAGCTGCGCTTGACGATTTACCAAACGAACCCATTAATGAGCTAGCGCCTTTATCTTTAGCACTTTTAAGGCTTTGCAGGCCGCCCATTACTTTAGTTGCAGTTTCTTGGTTATCAGCAGAAAGGCCCGATTTAAGATTTTCGATATAAGCCATTGATACTTCAGAACCTACAGTTATTAGTTGCTCTGGTGTAAAACCATAACTGTTTGTAACATCCGCGAAGCTTTTGTACAGGTCTTGCTCTTTAATCATGCTTAATGCGCTATTAGCTAGCGAGCTTTGCTCACCAACACTTTGATCAGCAGAGCCACCTAGCATACTTGCTAGGTCTAAGTCTTTTAACGACTCTTGGCTGCTTGCCCAGCTAGTTACAGCAGGCAGTGCTTTCATGTAGCTTTGAAGTTGGCCTTCGTTAATATCTTCTGCGAGGCTTGAGAAACTCATTGCTAATAAGCTAAGTGATAAAAGTATTTTTTTCATTGGGCATTTCCTAGTATTAAAGTTGCGCTAATTAAAAACTAATTAACGGCGCTTGCCAACACAAAACGGAGTATTAGCGGATTTTATAGTACAAGTTATGAGAATTTACTTAAGTTCTAAGATTTTAGTTGATTCACCACAAGTCAATGTACAGATGATATAATACATTTTTGACAAATAGAGCTGAACACAATGTTAACAATTTCAAATACTGTCACTATCGATGAATGGGAACTAGAGCTTACGGCTATTCGTTCGCAAGGTGCCGGTGGTCAAAATGTTAACAAAGTAGCCAGTGCTATTCATTTACGCTTTGATATTAACCGCTCTAAATTACCTGATTTTTATAAAGAGCGTTTGCTAGCCTTAAATGATTCAAGAATCACCAAAGAGGGCGTTTTAATAATTAAAGCCCAAAGCCATCGCACGCAAGAGCTAAACCGCGAAGACGCCCTTAAACGTTTAAAAGATTTAATTCTTAGTGCCACGGTTGTCAATAAAGCGCGCCGCGCCACCAAGCCTAGCCGTAATTCACAGCGCAAACGTATGGATAAAAAAACCAAACATGGCCAAAACAAAGCATTGCGTGGAAGTGTGAAAGTTTAGCTGGTAGACGCGCTGCTTGCAGGCGTTTAAAAACTAAATTTTACGCTGTGGTTTATTTAACCTGTAGACGCGCTGCTTGCAGGCGTTTAAAAGCAACGCTTTTACAAAATTATTAAGCCACACATGCGTTAACTCCTACTCCTATATACAAAGCAATTAGAAGCTTCGCTTCTCGCGCGAGCAAGCTCTGCGCCTACAGCGAAAACTTAACGCTGTGGTTTAATTTAACTTGTAAACGCTCTGCTTGCAGGCGTTTAAAAGCAACGCTTTTACAAAATTATTAAGCCACACATGCGTTAACTCCTACTCCTATATACAAAGTAATTAGAAGCTGCGCTTCTCGCGCGAGCAAGCTCTGCGCCTACGTGACAAACTTAACGCTGTGGTTTAATTTAACTTGTAGACGCGCTGCTTGCAGGCGTTTAAAAACGCAGTTTTTAGGATGGTTTTAGGTTAAGTAATTAGAAGCTGCGCTTCTCGCGCGAGCAAGCTCTGCGCCTACGTGACAAACTTAACGCTGTGGTTTAATTTAACTTGTAGACGCGCTGCTTGCAGGCGTTTAAAAACGCAGTTTTTAGGATGGTTTTAGGTTAAGTAATTAGAAGCTGCGCTTCTCGCGCGAGCAAGCTCTGCGCCTACAGGTTAAACTTAACGCTATGGTTTAATTTAACTTGTAAACGCTCTGCTTGCAGGCGTTTAAAAGCAACGCTTTTACAAAATTATTAAGCCACACATGCGTTAACTCCTACTCCTATATACAAAGCAATTAGAAGCTGCGCTTCGCGCGCGAGCAAGCTCTGCGCCTACGTGACAAACTTAACGCTGTGGTTTAATTTAACTTGTAGACGCGCTGCTTGCAGGCGTTTAAAAACGCAGTTTTTAGGATGGTTTTAGGTTAAGTAATTAGAAGCTGCGCTTCTCGCGCGAGCAAGCTCTGCGCCTACAGGTTAAACTTAACGCTATGGTTTAATTTAACTTGTAAACGCTCTGCTTGCAGGCGTTTAAAAGCAACGCTTTTACAAAATTATTAAGCCACACATGCGTTAACTCCTACTCCTATATACAAAGCAATTAGAAGCTGCGCTTCGCGCGCGAGCAAGCTCTGCGCCTACGTGACAAACTTAACGCTGTGGTTTAATTTAACTTGTAGACGCGCTGCTTGCAGGCGTTTAAAAACGCAGTTTTTAGGATGGTTTTAGGTTAAGTAATTAGAAGCTGCGCTTCGCGCGCGAGCAAGCTCTGCGCCTACTGCGAAAACTTAACGCTGTGGTTTAATTTAACCTGTAGACGCGCTGCTTGCAGGCGTTTAAAAACGCAGTTTTTACAAAATTATTAAGCCACACATGTGTTAACTCCTACTCCTATATACAAAGTAATTAGAAGCTGCGCTTCTCGCGCGAGCAAGCTCTGCGCCTACAGGTTAAACTTAACGCTGTGGTTTAATTTAACCTGTAAACACGCTGCTTGCTTGAGTAAGTAAACAGTTCTTACAAAAGCCCTATTTGATCGGTGCTATTTAAGCCGCGATTAAATAGGACTCTTGCCCTGAATGTTTGTTGCTGCGTTTAAACGAGCCTTTGCCTTTTTTAGCTTTAACCACTTGTGGTTTAAATAATTTAGAGGTGACCAACGCTGCTAGTGCATTGTGGTTTATCACGCCTCGTCCTGTGTCTACCGCGCTGTTGTTTGCGGTTTTTGCTTTAGATTTTTTAGTCATATATTTCCTATAAACTAATGGTTATTTTAAGTTAAATAATAAAGAGGCTTTATATTAGCCTATTTATGAGATGGCGATTGTAGGCTTAATTTTCAACCGCGCAAGTATTTTTAATGCCCAACAGGTACTTTTTTAATAATAAAAAAACATAAAAAAAGCGCAGTTAATAACTGCGCTTAATATTACTTTAGTTTGCTTTATAAATTAAAAACTAAAGCTTACTTTTGCATAGTAAGTGCGCCCGTCAAAGCCGTATGGTAATGCACGTACAGGGTATTTAAATGCGCCATTTGTTATGGCATTAAGTACTTCGTCATCACCTAATTCGTCTGGTGTTTCGTCAAATACGTTATCGGCACCTACCGAAAGGGCAAACATGTCATTAATTTGGTAGCTTACGTTTAAATCAACTAACACAGCAGATTCAACCGTACTCGTTGGCTTAAACGAGCCATCTGTTGCAAGCTCTATATGGTCGTTACCAAAGTATTTTACGTCTGTTTCGCCAAAGTAGTTAAAGCGAAGTGTTGATGTATACGCGTCGCGCTCGAAGTCAAACGTAAGCGTTGCACGCTCACTAGGTTGTCCGTCTGTAAAAAAGCTACGTTGTAGGTCATCAAATGCAACTGCTTCAGGAATACCATCTTCTGCGTTTACGCCGTCAATTTTAGTGTCGTTTAGGTTACCGGCAAAGGTTACACCTAAATTACCGCCGTCAACTTCTGTACGGTACGATGCAATAATATCAACGCCTTGCGTAGTTGAGTCAACCGAGTTTGAGAAGTAATTAGCTTGTACAGCTCCTGTTGCTTGTAGCGCTGCAACGGCTTCTGAGCTAAACGATACGTCGTCGGCGGTAAGTAAGCTGCCAAGTGTAATGCGGTCTTCAATTTCTACGCGGTAAAAATCAACCGTTAACGAAAGCTCGCTTGTTACATCGTAAACAAAACCTGCACTGTAGTTTGTTGAGGTTTCAAGCTTTAAGCTATCTACACCTAACGCACTTGGAAAAGCGGTACCAGTGTTTGCTGTAAATGACTGCGTTAATGTGCCGTCTGAGCCTAGGTTAGTTGTGAAAGCTGTATAGCCACTTTGTTGAAGCGATGGCGCTCTAAAACCAGTAGATACTGCACCTCGTACTGCAAAGTCATCTGAAAATTCATAACGTGTTGCTAATTTACCAATTAAATCGTCACCCGCATCTGAGAAGTCTTCATAGCGTAGTGCACCACTTACGTTCCATGCATCGGTGATCATAGTTTCTACGTCTACATAAACAGCGTAGCTGTTACGGTCGCTGTCGTTAGCCGCTTCAGGGCGCAGGCCGTTATAAGCCTGAAAACCACACTGTGCAAATTGATCCGGATCGTTAACCGATGGGTACGAAGTATCCATATTTGCTAATCCACACGCGTATGATGCTTCATCGCCAGGCACTATTTCGTAGTTTTCTTTACGATACTCAGCGCCTATCGTTACATATAAAGGCTCACTTCGGCCAATATCTACAATACCGTTTACATCAAGGTTCACCGTTGTTTGATCAAACCTAAAGCCACCTGAATAGCCGCCACTTGGGCCTGAATTTGCTGCAATGTCAGCATCGCTTGCACTTGGGTTGTTAAATAAATACTCAGCCGCGTAAGAAGCGTTTAATGTATTGCGTGATGTAAAGTCGTATTGGTTTTCACCATAAACGGCCGAAACATCGTAATTCCAATCTGTGTTTATATCGCCTTTAAAACCTACCGCTACTGAAATATCTTGTGCTTCGTTATAAATGCGCGGTAAAAAACCATCGCTGTACACTTGTGTTACGTTTTTAGAGGCTTCGTTAAAGTTACGGTAAAAACCGTTACCCAGCGCAGTACGCTCAGAGTAACCACCAAACGAGTAAAGCTCGCCGTCGCCCATTGGTAATGCCATGTTGTAAAATAACGATGTAAATTCGCTTTCTGAATTACCTTGGCCCCAGCGTACATCTTCACTCAGTGTGCCTGGTTCAACATTAAGCGAGCCACCGGTATCGCGCTCGGCGCGGTTAGTGCCATCGGCATCACGGTACTCAAGCGATAAGTTAATAAAACCGCCTTCGTTACCTAGTTCAAAACCACGGTTTAAACCTGCTGAAATAGTGTCGCCGTCACCTTCACTTGTGCCGCCGTATTGTACAAAACCCGTTGTAATACCTGTTGAGTTATTAAGAGATAAGTTAATTACGCCTGCAATCGCGTCAGAGCCATACTGCGCTGCAGCGCCATCACGTAAAACTTCAACACCTTTAAGGGCCGTTAGCGGAATGGCATTCATATCGGTACCCGCAGCGCCTGCGCCTACTGTACCGTTAAGGCCAAAAATTGATTGATTATGGCGACGTTTGCCATTTACTAATACAAGAGTTTGATCTGGCTGTAAGCCACGAAGTGTTGCAGGTCTAAATAAATCAGAACCGTCTGATACTTGTGTACGCGAAAAGTTAAACGAAGGCGCTGTAGCTTGTAAGCTTTGACCAAGCTCTGTAAAACCACCTTTGGTTAAATCATCTGCGTCAATTAAATCAATAGGTGAAGAAGACTCTGTAGAGGTGCGGTTAGATACACGCGATCCTAATACAGAGATTTGTTCGATATTTTTAGCTGCTTGCACTGGCGCTTCTTCTGCGTTAACAATGCTTGGTGCGCTAAACGCGAAAGCAACGGCTACAGCAAGTGTGTTTAAACGGTATGTTGGCATAGTGACGACCCTGTTTTTGTGTGTTCTTATAATGTGTGTGGTTATGGTGCTCATAACCTGTTGCAAACATCCTAGCAACATATGCAAACAAAAAGAAATGAAAAAAACTAAATATTTGGTCTAAGTATGCAAATAAACTTCAACATGAGGAAAGATCACATCAAATAGATTAAAATAAGCACTACAAGAGGATTGAATTTCAAAAAATAGAATGGTAACAATTTATTTACATTGAGGTTTTATTAGTTTATTTATACTTTTAAAGGTAATAGGCAGCGGATGGTCGTACCTGTTCCTAATATGCTGCTAACTTCTATTTTTCCACCATGTTCATGTACCATAGCGTATACAAGTGTCATGCCCATTCCTGTGCCTTTACCCACCTCTTTGGTGGTATAAAATGGGTCGAACATATGCGTTATTGTGTCCTCACTCATCCCGCAGCCATTGTCTTTTACCTCAAGGCAAATATTTGTGTCTATTTCAAAAATATTTACTTCAATAATGCAGCCTTTTTCTAAATCATACTCACACGCCTGCCATGCATTCATTAGTAGGTTTACAAAAATCTGATTAATAGACGATAAATTGCACCAAATAAAGGGGAGTGGTTCAAACCGCGTTTTTATCTCGCATAGTTTAAGTTTGCTACTTAATAATCTTAAAGCATTATTAGCACCCGTTGTTACATCGGTTAGTTGTTTATCTTGCGAGGAGGAGGGGTGGGCAAAATTTAATAAGTCATGCACAATTTGTTTTATTCGTTTGAGTCCTTCAACGCTGTCGTTAACTTGTCCCTGCAAGTTGTTATAAAGCCACGCATACGGATACTGTAAGTTGAGTATGTCGATTTCGTGTTTAAAACGGCTCTCTTTAATTTCGTTGTTTAAGTATTGCTCGTTAAGCTTTAGCAACGTGATGAGCAAAGGAGTAGAATTTTGTAAGCTTTCTATATTACTCATTGCATAGGCAAGCGGGGTATTTATTTCGTGGGCTACGCCTGCACAAAGCGTTCCTAAGGTTGCCATTTTTTCGGTTTGCACAAACAGCATTTGCTGGTGTTCTAAATCGGCTACTTTTTTTTGTAATTCATTATTTATGGCAACTAAAACGGTGCTTTTATCTTTGAGTAATTGTTCTGCGGCCAAGCGCAGCTTTTGTTCGTTTAAAAAAGCACGTTCAAAATTACCATCTGATCCATTCATTCCTTTCATCCATATAGATAACTTTATACTTAACGTTTAGTCGTCTACATGCAAATTTGCAACTTTAGTGTGAGCATTTATCTACTTATAGATAATAACCACATTAGGTGACTCCTACTCTATATAAAAGGTAAGCATAAACAGGTCACGGATGTTTTTTTAAGCTATTATTTAGCCAGAAGTAATTTAAAGGCGGCGCAATGACTCAAGCAACACCAAACACACCCATGAATCAGGTTGATGTACTTTGTATTGATGATGACGAAATAGTACTACGTACGTTAACACGACTACTTGAAGTAAATGGCTTAACGGTTATTGTTTGCGATAATCCGCAAAACGCACTAACACTTTTTAAAAATCATGAGTTTGGTTTAATTATTAGCGATATGCGTATGCCGGTAATGAACGGTGCCGAGTTTTTAGAAAAAGCACGTGCGCTGGCACCCGACACTCAACGCATTTTATTAACCGGTTACGCCGATATACAAACAACCCTAGCAGCTGTTAATCAAGGGCAAATAAATGGTTATATTCAAAAACCATGGCAAAACGACTTATTACTTCGAAGCATTAAAGATAGCCTAGAAAAATTTGCGCTAAAAAAGCAAAACAAAAAATTAGAAACACAAGTTAAGGCACAAAACCAAGAACTACTAGAGCTAAACAACACGTTAGAGCAACGAGTAGAAAAACGTACCTTACAAATTAAACAAGTTTTAAAAAAGCTTGAAGACGCCAACGAGCGCGAAAAACAAGAGCACAAATCAACCGTTGAGCTGCTATATAATTTTGTTAACGCAAACCCTTACCTTGATGGCAACAAAGCACAAAATATTGCAAATACCTGCACACAAATAGCGCTTTACTTAAACCTGTCGCAAAAAAGCATTGATCTTGCCCCAATGGCGGGTTATTTAGCACAAATAGGTTTGCTTGCTATGGACCCCGATCTTTATAAAAAGCCAGTTAATCGCTTAAATGAGCAACAACGCAAAACATTTTATACTCACCCAAGCACTGCACAATTAATGCTAATGCCGGCAATACATTTACATGACTTATCGGATGCTATTTATTATCAGTTTGAACGCTTTAATGGTAATGGCATGCCCAAAGGCCTTGCAGGAAACGACATACCTATAGGCGCTATGGTGCTGGGTTTAGCGCGCGACTATTGGGATGCGTTTGAACAAAGTAATGCCAGTGATGAAAAGCAGCGCCACGATGACGCGCTCGAAAGTGTAAAGCTTTATAGCGGATCGTTTTATCATCCTAAAATTGTACGTGCACTTGAAGCAAGCCACGTAAAACTAAATGAGCAAAAAAGTACAGCAGGATCAGTATTAATTTGTAATGCCCATGAGCTTAAAGATCAAATGATACTCGGCCATGCCCTACACAGCCATTCGGGTATAATGCTGCTACCTAAAGGTCATGTATTTAGCTCTAAATCGATAGAAAAGCTTCAGCAGTTGGAGTCAAAAAAACCAACCCCGTTTAGAATAATGGTTAAAACTGCTAAATGATTGATCTAAACGACAGTTTTTTTCGTTACAATGTGCATAAAATACATTATTGAATTTGCTTGAAGGAGCACTCTGTGTCGCGATTTTCTGCAGTTACCGACAATCCCCACGACGGACGTTTTAATCAAAAGACGGGCATACTGCTTACTAACTTAGGTAGCCCAGATGCACCAACAGCTGCTGCGCTTCGTACATATTTGCGCGAGTTTTTATCAGATCCTCGAATAGTAGAAATACCACGCCTAGTATGGATGATAATTTTGCACGGTATTATTTTGCGCGTGCGTCCTAAACGTTCGGCTAAATTGTATAAAAGTATATGGACCGAAAATGGCTCGCCGCTTACCCACATTACTCGCCAACAAAGCGTTAAATTAAATACCTTACTAAAAGAGCAAGGTTATACTAATACTGAAGTGGTAATGGCTATGCGCTATGGCAACCCGTCAATAGAGGCAGGCCTTGAGGAGCTACGAGATAAAGGCTTAACGCGTATTATTATATTGCCAATGTATCCGCAATATTCAAGCCCAACAACAGGTTCAACCTTTGATGCCGTATCGAGCGTACTGCGTAAATGGCGTTGGGTACCAGAACTGCATTTTATTAATGGTTATCATAAAAACACCCGTTATATTGAATCCCTTGCTAATAGTATTAGTGAGGATTTAGAAGCGAATGGTATGCCACAAAAAATTGTTTTTTCGTATCACGGAATGCCTAAGTTATTTTTAGAGCGAGGCGACCCGTACCATTGCTTATGTTTACAAACCACGCGCTTAGTTGTCGAAAAACTAGGTCTTGATAAAGACAAAGTAATTAGTACTTTT
The DNA here is from genome assembly GCF_015864485.1 of Pseudoalteromonas sp. SWN166. Lineage (NCBI taxonomy): Bacteria > Pseudomonadati > Pseudomonadota > Gammaproteobacteria > Alteromonadales > Pseudoalteromonadaceae > Pseudoalteromonas > Pseudoalteromonas sp. SWN166. The sequence goes on along the minus strand of NZ_JADYXB010000015.1, from coordinate 85,977 downwards.
CAAAGTCGATTTGGTAAAGCCGAGTGGTTAAAGCCATATACCGATGCAACGCTTGAAGCCTTGCCTGATGAAGGTATTACCGATGTAGCTATTATCAGCCCTGCTTTTAGCGCCGATTGCCTAGAAACACTTGAAGAGCTGGAAGGCGAAAACCGTGAAATATTCGAAAATGCAGGTGGTAAAAAATACCGTTACATAGCGGCATTAAACGATAGAGACGATCACATAGAAGCTGTGTATGATGTTATAAAACCTATGTTGTAAATCTGGTTTATAAAAGCGTATAGCTATAAATAGTTCGCATTAAGCGGTGTTAAAATTAACACCGCTTTTTTATTTTAAGGTTTTAGGGTTTTAGGGTTTTAGGGTTTTAGATTAAGTAATTAGAAGCTTCGCTTCTCGCGTGAGCAAGCTCTACGCCTACCCGAAAACTTAACGCTGCTGTTTGATTTAACCTGTAAACGCGCTGCTTTCAGGCGTGTGAAAACGCAGTTTTTAGGGTTTTAGATTAAGTAATTAGAAGCTTCGCTTCTCGCGTGAGCAAGCTCTCCGCCTACCCGCAAACTTAACGCTGCTGTTTGATTTAACCTGTAAACGCGCTGCTTTCAGGCGTGTGAAAACGCAGTTTTTAGGGTTTTAGATTAAGTAATTAGAAGCTACGCTTCTCGCGTGAGCAAGCTTTTCGCCTACCCGTAAACTTAACGCTGCTGTTTGATTTAACTTGTAAACGCGCTGCTTGCAGGCGTGTAAAAACGCAGTTTTTAAAATGGCTAAATAATCAAAAACTGCACTCATCGCAACATCAAGCTCTCCGACTACAATATCACACACCACCTACTATAAAACCTAACTCATAAATACAACTTTTTGCTAGCGCGTAAAGCTGTAAGTCTTTGTCACTTAATGCTAATGTTTATAAATAAAACTTACTTTAAAGTGAGTCATTCAAAACTTAATACCAATTCGCTTAATTAAGTTGTCTATTTTGAGGTAAGAAAACCGTGTCGATAACAAGGCAAAATTTCGTTATTTAGTTGTTCTATATGAGAAATTTTTAACGAAGTTAACGTGCGGTTTAATCCCTCAAATTGATTAGGTATTATTGCGGGTTGGTATAACTAGCTAAACCAAGGGGTAACTATGTCTAACTGGGTTGAAGCAACAGTAAAAAGTGTAACATGGTGGAGCGAAACGCTCTTTAGCCTAACCGTAAATGCAAACGTAGAGCCATTTAAAGCAGGGCAGTTTACAAAGCTTTCGATAATGGATGGCGACAAGCGTATTGCTCGAGCTTATTCTTATGTAAATGCACCTGAAAATCCCGATCTTGAGTTTTATCTAATTAACGTTATTGATGGTTTACTATCCCCGTGTTTAGCTAAATTACAGCCCGGCGAAACCGTACTTATAGAGCAACGCGCTACGGGCTTTTTTACCCTTGATGAAATACCACAAAGCGATCAGCTTTGGATGCTAGGAACAGGTACCGCCATAGGGCCTTTTTTATCGATATTACAACAGCCCGATGTATGGAAAAAATACAAAAGCATAAACTTAGTGCATGGTGTGCGTTTTAATAACGACTTAAGCTATCAGGCACTTATTAACGAGCTATTAAGAGTGTACCCCGAGCAGCTCAGTTATATTCCCGTTGTAAGTAGAGAAGAGCCATTACAAGGCTTAAGCGGGCGAATCACAAACGCTATTGAAAATAATAGCTTGTTTGAACATGTAAAATTAAACCCAGCTCCTAGTAACGCGCAATTTATGATTTGTGGAAACCCACAAATGGTAAAAGACACAACCGCGCTACTTCTCGATAAAAACTTTACGCGCAACCGTCGTAAAAATCCCGGCAACATTACCGTAGAGCAGTACTGGTAAGCTACAGTAGTGGTATTAACTACCCGATAACGTTAAAATTTGCTATGTTGCACCCTTATACCAATTTTATCAAAAATATGATCATTCTATCGCATTAAATAACTCACTAACTGCGTTAAAAATTATTCATATAGAACAACTATATGTCACAATTTTCGCCTTGTTATTGTGCTATTTTCTTGACGCTATAATAGATCACTTATTTAATGCAATTGGTATTACACGTGTTTAGTGTTCATTTTAGGAAAGTTATGAAACCGTTATCTATTATTTTTGCCTCATTAATCACTACCGTCGCGCTTATTACTTATGCTGCAGAACAAAGCGAGCCTGAGCAAAAAGAGCCGCAAGTTGAAGCTCAAGCAAACGTCGAAAAACCAAAAGCTGAACAACCAGTAACTCAAACCAACACTGACGACAAAGTAAATACGCTTGAATACAAAGCGCCAGAGCTTAAAAAGCCAGTTATTGATACGACTAAACCAGACGATTCAAAAGTACTAGGTAACGAGCAAATCAAACCAGCCGAAAAACCTAAAAATAAAATAGAAAAAGCAGTGGCTGTAGCGGAAGCTGAAAAAGCAGTAACGCAAGCAAAAGAAGCGCTAACAGTTAAGCAGCAAACTAAAGCTAAACAATCGCGCGAATCGCTGGCAGTGGTTGAGCAATTAGTTAAAGCGTATAACGCCCGTAATATTGAAGAGTTTCTTCGTGTATATGCCGAAGATGTTGAGTTTTATATTTTCCCTAATGAGCTATTATTTAAAGGTAAAGAAAAACTAATAGAACGTTATGGGCTAATGTTTAAAAAGTTAAAGTGTATACACTCATCACCGATTAAGCGCATAGTGCACGGTGATATAGTGATTGATCACGAACTGTCAGAAACCTGCTCAACAGACGAAAACGTAGTTGATAAACGCTCAGAACTTATTTCGAGCTACCAAATTAAAGATGGAAAAATAGTAAGAGTACTGTTTTTTAGATAAAGGCTTTATATGCAAATAAATGACGACAAAAAAATTCGCTTAATGTATCGCATTGAGCCCGGTTGCCTCGGCCCTGAAGGGGTTGACCATATTGAAGATTTTTGTCGTTTTGCAAACAAACATATTAAATCCCCATTTTATGGCCAATTTGTATTTTTACCTCGTTACGATAAAACCATAGACGAGCGACAATACAGCGTTAACAGCCGTAATTTATCACTTGCTCAGGCTCATGCGTACTTAAAGCATTTTGATATTGATATAGAAGAATTTGAAGAACAGCTCGACGAGCTCCTCACCAAAACCATCGATTTATACTTTAAGCGATAGCGTCTAATTACTATTGCTTAGGTACTCCCCAAAACTATTTTAATTATTAATATTTATTAAAAACTACGTTTTTAAACACCTGGAAGCAGCGCGTCTAAAGGTTAAATCAAACCTCAGTGTTAAATTTGGCGGTAGGCGTAGAGCTTGCTCACGCGAGAAGCGTAGCTTCTAATTACTTTGTATATCGGGGTAGGAGTCAATGCATATGTGGTTTAATAACTTTGTAAAAACTACGTTTTTAAACGCCAGCAAGCAGCGCGTCTACAAGTTAAATCAAACCACTGCGTTAAGTTTCGCGGTAGGCGTAGAGCTTGCTCCCGCGAGAAGCGCAGCTTCTAATTACTTTGTATATCGGGGTAGGAGTCAATGCATGTGTTGTTTAAAAATCTTGTAAAAGCGTTGCTTTTAAACGCCAGCAAGCAGCGCGTCTACAGGTTAAATCAAACGACTGTGTTAAGTTTTGTGGTAGGCGTAGAGCTTGCTCACGCGAGAAGCGGTAGCTTCTAATTACTTAATCACCCATTGTAAAAACTACGTTTTTAAACGCCAGCAAGCAGCGCGTCTACAGGTTAAATCAAACCTCAGTGTTAAATTTTGTGGTAGGCGTAGAGCTTGCTCACGCGAGAAGCGGTAGCTTCTAATTACTTAATCACTCATCCTAAAAACTACGTTTTTAAACGCCAGCAAGCAGCGCGTCTACAAGTTAAATTAAACCACAGTGTTAAATTTTGTGGTAGGCGTAGAGCTTGCTCACGCGAGAAGCGCAGCTTCTAATTACTTAAGCTCACCATCACAAAGATAAACACAATCCCAAAATGGATATTCACCAACATCATTTACAAGCCCAGCGCGTAACGGATTTGAAACGATATAGCGTGCTTGATTAATTAAATCATCTTCTGCTCTCAGCTGGTGCTCAAAATAGTTTTGTTGCCAAACTGGCCCTGTGGTGCAATTGAGCTTATTTATTTTCACAGTGGTAATACTTTTATACTGCTTCATAACATCAGCAAGCGGTAAATCTTTCAATTGAAATAACCAATGAAGATGATCTGGCATTAAGGTATAACAAATTGTATCCACCTTATTTTGCATATAAACCAAGCCTCTTGCCGCAATACATGCATTTTCAAAGTTCTTAAATAACGGAATTCTTTGTTTTGTGCATATTGTTACAGAGTAAAATTTATTTTTAGAGGAGTGGCGCCCAACTAATAATTTTTTAGAGGAATACATAAAGGTTTTAATTTATTGGTTTTTATAAATATAGATAAAAAAGGGTATTCAACAAGTTAAATCAAACCTCAGTGTTAAATTTTGTGGTAGGCGTAGAGCTTGCTCACGCGAGAAGCGATAGCTTCTAATTGTTTAATCACCCATCCTAAAAACTACGTTTTTAAACGCCAGCAAGCAGCGCGTCTACAGGTTAATTCAAACCACAGCGTTAAATTTGGGGGTAGGCGTAGAGCTTGCTCACGCGAGAAGCGCAGCTTCTAATTACTTTGTATATCGGGGTAGGAGTCAATGCATATGTGGTTTAATAACTTTGTAAAAACTACGTTTTTAAACGCCTGCAAGCAGCGCGTCTACAGGTTAAATCAAACCTCAGTGCTAAATTTGGCGGTAGGCCTAGAGCTTGCTCACGCGAGAAGTGCAGCTTCTAATTACTTTGTATATAGAAGTAGGAGTCAATGCATATGTGGTGTAATAATTTTGTAAAAGCGTTGCTTTTAAACGCCTGCAAGCAGCGCGTCTACAGGTTAAATCAAACCTCAGTGTTAAATTTTTTGGTATGCGTAGAGCTTGCTCACGCGAGAAGCGCAGCTTCTAATTACTTAATCACTCATCCTAAAAACTGCGTTTTTAAACGCCTGCAAGCAGCGCGTCTACAAGTTAAATAGCAACACACTATTCATCACCCATAAAAAACGGCGCTAAATTTAGCACCGTTTTTACAAGCAATTAAAAAAGCGTTTACGCTTTTTTCTCTTCACAACTTGCAAGGTATTCGTCAAACGTACCTTGGAAGTCGACTACTTTTTTATCTTTAATATCAATAATACGCGTCGCTAATGACGATACAAACTCACGGTCATGGCTTACAAAAATAAGCGTACCTTCAAAGTCTTTAAGCGCATTGTTAAGTGCTTCAATGGCTTCCATATCCATGTGGTTAGTTGGTTCGTCCATTACAAGCACATTAACGTCTTGCATCATTAACTTACCAAATAACAGGCGGTTTTTTTCACCACCAGAACAGTTACGCGCTTTTTTGTTTGAATCGTCTGCTGTAAACAACAAACGGCCTAACATGCCACGAACCATTAAATCGTTGTGCTTAGCTGTACGCCATTGCGACATCCAATCAAACAATGTTAAATCGTTTTCAAAATCTTTTGTGCTGTCTTGTGGGCAATAACCAAAGGTCGCATTTTCAGACCATTTAATTTCGCCTTCATTACTTTTAAGCTCGTCTACTAAACAGCGTAAAAAGGTGGTTTTACCCACACCATTTTCGCCAATTACAGCAAGCTTAGCGCCGGCTTCTAGCAGTAAATCACCACCAGTAAATAACATTTCGCCATCAAAACCATGGCCAATCTTGTTAACTTCAAGCGCTTGACGATACATTTTTTTACCTTCGTCAAACGAAAGCGATGGGCTCATACGGCTTGAAGATTTAACTTCATCAAGCTTAATTTTATCCATTTTTTTAGCGCGTGAACTTGCTTGTTTAGCTTTAGATGCGTTAGCACCAAAACGGTTAACAAAGTCTTGTAGTTCATCAATTTCAGCGCTCTTTTTAGCGTTTTCAGCTAAAAGTTGCTCGCGTTGTAGGCCGGCAGCGTCTAAAAACTTCTCATAGTTACCAGGGTAAATACGAAGCTCGCCGTAATCAATGTCGGCCATATGCGTACATACCGAGTTTAAAAAGTGACGGTCATGCGAAATAATTATCATTGTACATCTACGTTTATTTAGCTCGTTAGCAAGCCACGTAATTGTATGAATATCCAAGTTATTGGTAGGCTCATCGAGTAGCAATATGTCAGGGTTTGCAAACAACGCCTGTGCTAAAAGCACGCGTAGTTTCCAACCTGGTGCTACGTTTGCCATTAACCCGTAATGAAATTCTTTATCGATACCCGCTTCAAGCAAAATTTCTTCTGCACGGCTTTCTGCTGTGTAACCGTCCATTTCAGCAAATACGCTTTCAAGATCGGCTACTTTCATACCGTCGTCTTCGCTCATTTCTGGCAAAGAGTAAATACGCTCGCGTTCTTGTTTTACTTTCCAAAGCTCTACGTCGCCCATAATTACGGCATCAACTACGCTAAACTCTTCAAAAGCAAACTGGTCTTGGCTTAGGTTACCTACTTTTAACCCTGGAGTAATAGATACATTACCCGCACTTGGAACAAGCGCACCGCTTAAAATTTTCATGAAAGTCGACTTGCCGCAGCCGTTAGCGCCAATTAAACCGTAACGGTTACCGTTACCAAATTTAGCTGAAATGTTTTCAAACAACGGCTCTGCGCCAAACTGCATCGTAATATTTGCGGTGGAGATCAAAAAGGGTAATCCTAGATTAGTACTGACAGGAGTACGCTGCAGCAACACGCCACAAACAAGAACCAGACAATAGGGTAAATTAGCTGGCGAATTATACAGATCAGCCACAACGAATGAAAGATAAAAGGCAGCTAATTTATAACCAAGCGTTTGCGCTAATAAAAACAAGCAAAAAACACTGCATTGGTTAAGTAAATAATGCCAATAATAAAGCGTTCATCACGCTCCAATAACTGCTATTCGAAAATTGCTTTGAGCGCTGCTTCGTTATTTTTTATGTGCTTATTAATTATTTTAAGTTCATTAACCGACACCGTTCTTTTGCTAAGCATTAAATAAATATCGTCTTTATTTACATACTCAATGTTGGTGACTAATTTTATGTTCGAGTTTTCTTTGGCAAAATAAGCACCCACTAACTCGTCTTCAATAGCAAAATCAATACGTTGTTTATTAAGCATTTCAAAGCGTTTACTGGTTGCACTGGTGTATTCAATTTGTTTTTTATGTGTTGTTTTATATTGCTCAAACTCTTCGCCGTAGTAGCTTCCAAAGTTAGCGCCTATGGTTAAACCTTGGTCAAAAATATCAGCCAAACTTTTAACTACATGCGTATTGTTTTTGTTTTCGTATAAACGCATAACCTCAGTACGATAGCTAACAGTATAGTGAGCGTATTTAGCACGTTTTTCGGTATAGCTACCAGCCCAACCCAAATCTATTCGGCCATGTCTAACTTCAGTAAAAGCGCGTTTAGAATTAGGAAGTAGCTCTACTTTAAAGCAAAAAGGGGAGTCTTTAAAAATTAGGTTAAGCGCATCAACTTCAGTACCTTTAAATACATTACTCATGCCTATTACATACGGCGGCCAAAAGGCATCGTGCGAAGCAACGCTAAAGGTCCTGTCACAAGCAAATGCATTTATTTGAGCGGTAAACAGCACACATAAAAATATGGTTATTATTTTATTCATTGCGCCTCATAGTTATTATTTTTGCTCATTATTACAACAGTATAAACCAGCTTTTATGTTTTAGCGGCGCGGGTTTGTGTGAATATGTAAATAGCTCGTAAAAATGTATTTGAGGATAAAGTAACCTAGGTATAGTTATTGGTCACCTAATCTAAAATTGTATTTATTGTGTGAATTTAACAGTCATATTGTTGGTAACCTTATCTATGGGTACACTAATAATAAATTAATACATAGCAGGGCACGTTATGTCGCCAACTAAAATTCGCAACAATGTTATAAAACTCAGTGAATTAAGCACTAAACAACCAAACTACTATCTTATACAAGGTTATTTAATGGGGTTAGGTGTATTACCCCAAATGCTCACCCCGAGTGAGTGGCAACCTGATTTATTTGGAGATATTAACCTTCAAAAAGAGAGCGAGCTAAAATACCTCGAAAGCTTAATGGCGCTGTATAATCAAAGCATGGATAAAGTAATTCAAAACGAATTAAAAATGCCAGCAAAATGCAGCCTATCTAAGCAAGACTACCGGGATTCACTAAAGCCGAACATGCCCCTACCAAGTTACTGTAAAGGGGTTTTACAGGCGCTTAAAAATATAAATAAACGTATGCTTGATGCAGTGCAAAAGCAGGCGCTTAATAATCTAAGTAGCGTTTTAAAAGCGTTTACTAGCGAAAAAGCAGCGGCAAAAGAATTTGGTGAATTTGCCCAATACAACGCCCAAGAATATAAACGTAATTATGTTTATTACATGGCCGACGCTATTTTTGAGCTTCGCTTTAGTAACGACCTAACTTTAAGCGATGAAGATGAGGCACAATTTAACAACAGCTTTTTAGACGAAGAACCAAATGAGTTAGATGAGCTTGATGAACTACTTGAACTGGTACTTGCCGACACAGAACTAAAAGCACTTGAGCCAATGCTGATGCTTTTAGAAATGATGGAAGGGCACATAACAAAGCAATTTATTAAAGACAACACAGGGCACTTTTGGGGCTTGCACGAAACCCGCCCTTATATGATGCTTCGCGCGCATCGAGCAAAAATACATGCGCTGCATGGTTATACCCAAAAAGCACAGTCAGAGCTCGAAGAGTTATTAACGCTAAACCCAAACGACAATCAAGGTAATCGCTTTTTATTAATGAATTGCCTAATAATTAATAAAGAATGGGACAAGTTAGACGCTCTATTGGTTAAGTCCGACAGTGAAGAGCTACACGCAACAGCAAGCCGTGCGCTAAGTGCTTTTGTAAAACATGGCGATTCAAAACCAGCTAATGATTACAAAAAAATGCTCCAGCAGCAAAGTAAACACTTTGCCAAAATACTCACAGGGCAAGAAAAACTAAAAGAACAGCCGCCATATTACAGCCCAGGCAGTAAAGAAGAGGTAGGTGTTTATCTTGATTCGTTAGGTAAACAAGCGTGGATTTCGGTTCCAGCCAGTCTTTTTTGGCTAAGAAAAAAATAACAAAAAACGTTTAGCGTGATTTATGTCGCGCTCAGTGCTCAACATAAGCACTTAATAATAACAGCGTATTAATTTAAAAATTTCTACTTATTAAGCCTATATTTAATGCGCCTGTTCCTGTAGATTAAACAAATAATGAATGCAGTATTAACAGTGCCTTAGCTGTTAAACGATTAGCCAAGGAGCGGTGAGTCTCGTGTCAAATACCACACTTACTTATTACAACCAAAATGCCAAAGCCTTTAGCGACTCAACACTTAACGTTGATATGTCGGCACTTTATGCTGAGTTTTTACCGCACGTTGCACAACACGGGCATATTTTAGATGCCGGTTGTGGCAGTGCGCGCGATGCCGCATTTTTCAAAGCGCAGGGTTTTACTGTAAGTGCGTTTGATGCAAGCCCAGAGCTGGCAGAGTTGGCAAGCAGTTACTTACAACAACCTGTAGCGGTTAAAACATTCCAAGAGCTAGATTGTGTAAATCAATACGACGGGATTTGGTGCTGCGCTAGTTTATTACACGTTCCAAAAGTTGAGTTACCGCAGGTGTTTTTAAACCTACAACGTGCGCTTAAACCGAATGGCGTTTTGTATGTATCGTTTAAATATGGCGATACAGAGCGTGTGCATAATGGTCGTGAATTTACCGATTTAAACGAAACTGCTTTAACACATTTACTTAGCCATACGCAGCTAAAAGCCATTAAACAATGGCAAAGTGTTGATCAGCGCCCAGAGCGCGAAAGTGAAGTGTGGCTAAATGCGCTTATTAAAGTAGTGCACGTTTTATGATTGGAGCAATGCAGCAACAGCTCGACTTTATTGCTTATATTCAGCGCTTATTAGTTGAAGGTGATTTTAGTGCTACTTATAAGTTTGCACTTTTACATGCACTGGCTGATATTAGTATCGAAAAACATCACGCCGATCCGCAAGCACAGTTACAAATAAAGTTTGATGAATTAGTCGACAAATTTATTACTTTATATTGGCACCAAGCATCGCCATTTGGTGCAATTGGTAATAATAGAGAGCAACTACTTTTACAAAATACCAACTCTAATAAACAAGCCAAGATTATAACTACGCTTCATGATGCAAAATTAAATAATATTAATTCTATTAGCCAGCTAAAAAAGAGCCAAGATTGGAATAATATACGCAGTTCAACATTAAAAACCATTAAAGACGGCCCGCTGTGGCTATTACAAAAATTAAATGGCAAAGAAGAGTGTTTCTTGTATCCCCATATTAAAGGCCAATCATACATTACCTTAAATGAAGGTATTGCAGGCTGCTTTAGGCGTTTTTACGACCTAGTTGTTTATTTAGCAAAAAATGCATGGCTGCAAAAAATTCAAAGTATTAAGCATAACCAAGCCTTAATTGGCCCACAAAGCCAACTACATGACTTTTTATTTGGCTTCGATCGCAATGCACTGAGTAAAGCAAAGCCTGTGTTAATAGAGCTGCAGCATGGCAATTGTTTTTATTGCCAAAAACCATTGAACAGTAAAACCGAGGTTGATCACTTTATACCGTTTGCCCGCTACGCAAATGATTTAGGTCATAACTTTGTGGCAGCACATAGCACTTGTAACAACAGTAAAAGTGACTTTTTAGCCGCGCAACTTCACCGCGAACGCTGGCAAGAACAAAATTTAGTGGTTAATAGCCAGCATTTAACAAATGAACTTAGTGATTACTTCAATTGCGATTCAGATAAGTCACTTTCGGTTAGCGATTGGGCGTATCAGGTTGCACAGGCAAATAGTGCAAAGTTATGGGTAAAGAAAGGTTATTTTGAAGAGGCGGCTGGTTTTAAATATCAACAACCAATTACAGAACTTGATTTAGTAGCGGAAGAAAAGCCAAGGTATGACGTGTAGTCGTAGCGTAGTCGCGATTTTACATCGCGCTTAACTTGTAGGCGCTGAGCTTGCTCGCGCGAAAAGCGAAGCTTTTAAATTTCGGTGTAATTAATGTGTAGGTGCGATTTTATATCGCGCTCATAAATTGGTGTTTTGATGTGGATTTAAAGGATTAAAAACCTCTATTCGAGGTTATATCGCGTTGGCGATGGCAACCAAAGGGCGGCTGCCGCCGACCGCCCTTTGGAATCCCACGGCGCACCCGAGGATCATACTGTATCTTCAACTTACGTTAATGATGTGAACGTAACCAGCGTAGATAGGCCATCCATGGCCAAGCTACGCTTTTTACAGCATCCATGCTGTAAATTACTCATCATTAACTAAGTTTCAGGTGTGATCACGGGGAATTGGAGTGTGTTGGTAGTTGGATGTTTAATTTTTTTGTAGATTGCAAAAAGTTTATAGATCTAATGTAAATGTATTAATATTTATCTCATTTGGACTGTCTTTTACCCAAAGGTTCATGCTAAATTTATTTTAGGGACAAGATTTTACTGATTGTTTTAAAGCCATGGATTGGTTCATATAAACCTCCGATCCTTATATATTTAAGTGAAAGTCACTAAATCATATTTTTAAAACTTTATTTTTATTGGTTTATTAATGGTGTGCTTATGGATATAAAGTTAATTGACTGTGCTGTTAAGATTGCAGCATGTGTTTGTGGTAAAGATGGTGTTATCTCTCATACTGAAGAACTCGCTATCTATGAGTATGTGAACACTAGATTCTCAGAATATTCACAAGAAAGGTTTAACGATACATTGGATGAATTTTTTGATGAGAACCATCAAATTGAAATGTATTTAAACAATATAACGGATATAAATTTAAAAAAATTTATAATTAACTTATGTGAATTTAGTGCGGGTTCTGATGGTCTCGATATTAAAGAAAATATTGCACTAGACAAAGTTAAAATCGTTTTAAGTGAGGGACTATGAGCTACTTTGCTGATGCCTCACCAGATCCTAGGTCACATATTAAAACACTTATGCGTATTGGTTACACAATGCCTTCTGCAATATCAGATATTATTGATAACTCCCTCACAGCTAATGCGTCCAATATAAGTATTTACTCATTACCAAGCCTTGCTGAACCTAATATATCCATTCTAGATGATGGAGTCGGGATGTCTCCACAAGAATTAATTCATAATATGAAAATAGGCTGTAAAGATCCTAGTGATGAAAGACTGAGAGGGGACTTAGGGCGATTTGGTTCTGGTATGAAAACAGCTAGTTTTTCACAAGCTAGAAGGCTAACTGTATTTTCTAAGCGTCAAGGTTATCCTATGTGTGCGGCTGTTTGGGATATTGACCAAATAGAGAAAGAAAATACTTGGTGTTTAGAAATTTTGGATGAAAATGAAATTTTGCAACATCCTCTATTATTGCTTAATAAAGAAATGATTCAGGGAACTCAGATTGTCTGGGAAAAATTAGCATGTCTAAATAAAACAAGTCATTCATTGGATACAGATACTGTTTTAGCTGCAGCATTAAGTGAATTAGATTCTTATATTTCTTTGCATTTTCACAAGTTTATGGAAGGCAAAGAAAAGCGTAACTTCTTTATAAATAATAAAGGGTTACATCCAATAGATCCATTTATGACAAAATCTCCAGGATATCAAGAAGGGCGCTCAGAAAAGCTAAGGTGCAAAGGTGGATATATTGAAATCAATACTCACGTACTACCACACTTTAAAAGAATGGAGACTAAGCCACTTGAAAGGTTAGGAGGGGCTAATGGAATTGTACAAAATCAAGGCCTTTATATTTATCGTGAAAATAGATTAATTAACGCAGGCGGATGGCTTGGTTTGGCAAAAACCAGTCAATTAGGGGCTTTAGCAAGAGTTGAGGTAAATGTACCTTCTTCTTTAGATCAGGAATGGTCAACAGATGTAAAAAAAGCAAGTTTGCAGCTCCCTCCTAGAATTAAAAAAGAGCTAAGGAAGTTTCTTTCAGATCCAATAAAAAGATCTAAGCGAGTATATACCTATCGTGGAAAACAAGACCAAGCTAATAAATATTGGGATATTCAAGAAAACGAAACAAACAAAGTCATCAGTTATCAGATTTCACCCGAGAATGAAATTTTAATGGAAATACTCGGCAATTTAGATAAAAGCCAAAAGTCACTATTTATTAATTATCTAGGCCAACTTGCAGAAAATTTACCTCTTAATCATATTTACCAAAAAATGTCAGAATCTCCTAAAGATATAGTCCAAGAAAATGTAACGGACTATTTATTAGAATCTATTTTGAACAAAGTATTTGAAGGCTCAAGTAATGAATAATAATCTTTTTGATCAATTAGTATTATCAATTTCAGAAAGGCTAAAAGCTAGCCGGAGCACAGGAGTTAATATTACCCCTGAATTAGTTAGTAAAAATGTAATAAGAACTTTAGCTGAGCTTAAAGAAGACGCGCCAAAGGTTGAGTTTAATGACTCTGATATAAAGGCATTAATCTTTAATATATCCAACGTGTTTACAATTACTGTGGATGAAGAGCTAGTTATATTATCAGATACTCTGATTCAAAAATGGTTTGATTCATCCAAAAAAGATATTGAATGGGGTCATTGGAGTGCTTATGAAAAAATGCTCAAGAAACAAGCACGATCCGAAGCTACAATTAAAGCAAATGAAGATGTAATTAATGCTGTGCTTGATTGCTCTGGAGATCCTCGCAGGCAAGGTCCTTGGGCTAGCAAAGGACTGGTAATGGGTAATGTTCAATCAGGTAAAACACAAAATTATATTGGGCTAATAAATAAAGCGATAGATTGTGGGTATAAGACAATTATTTTACTTGGGGGTCATCTAAACGATCTAAGGCAACAGACTCAAGAACGAGTTGATGAGGGGGTACTTGGTAGGGAATCCAAGCATTTAATCGATATAAAAAAGGGAAAAACATCTCCTATTGGCGTTGGGGAGTTTGGGATAAATAATGTTAATTCCGGTACTACGACAATTGGTGACTTTACTAAACCGTTTGCAGATAAGCTTGGTTTCAGTTTAAGTGGTTCAGATCCTGTTATTTTTACAATAAAAAAGCACTCTGGGGTAATGAAACGGCTTCACGAATGGATTAGAGACCACCATTACTTAGATGTGAAAGAAGGTAAAAAATTAGATAATCCACTTTTATTGATTGATGATGAAGCCGATTATGCAACGGTTAACACTAAACATCACAGAGAAGAAATAACAAGTACAAATGAAGGTGTTAGAAATTTACTATCTTTATTTAACAAGAGCACTTATGTTGGTTATACAGCAACCCCATTTGCAAATATATTCATAGACCCAGATGAGAATACATATTCAGATGAGGATGACTTATTCCCCTCTGATTTTATGATAAAAATTCCCGCACCAAATAATTATTTAGGTCAGAAGTACTACTTTGATGGTTCTTCAAAGGCAATTATTCCGTTAGAAGCTAATAATTCATTATACGAACTAAAAAAAGATAGTGTAATAACAAAAATACCCAAGTCTTTGCAAAAAGCTGTACGGGCTTTTTGTTTAGTCTGTGCTATCAGAGCTATTAGAGGGGATGATAAAGCACACAGCTCAATGTTAGTAAATGTTTCACATCTAAAAGATCACCAGAATAAACTTGAACTTTTGATCCAAGATTATTTCGATGAATTGAAAAATGCATATACAGCCTACTCTGGGCTTGGAATGATAGGTGTTAGATCTAATCCGTTGCTCAGTGATTTAGAAGATACTTTTTATGAAATATTTAAAATAAAAGAAAACTATTCGGATGTATTTAAATACTTGGTTACTCCATTTGACGAGATAAAAGTATCGGCCATAAATCAGTCGAATGGCAAGAATGATAAAGTTTTGGATTACTCTACAAATAGAGAGAATGGGTTAAAGGTTATTGTTATTGGTGGGCATAAACTTTCACGAGGACTTACTTTAGAAGGTTTAGCAATATCTTATTTTACTAGAAATTCAAAAGCTTATGATACTTTAATGCAAATGTGTAGATGGTTTGGTTATCGACCTAATTATGACGACCTTTGCCGAGTATTTATGTCTAGGGAGTCTGAAGCTTGGTATTCGTTCATAGCGGAAGCAATTGAAGAACTCTACAGTGAATTAGGGATTATGCGAGATAGATCCTTCACGCCAAGAGATTTTGGTTTGAAGGTAAGAGAGCATCCCGGCGCAATGATTGTTACAGCAAAGAATAAGATGGGATCCGCTGTTTCGGAAGTTAGAACTCAAGACTTGTGGGGGCAAATTTTAAGGAGATTTAGGTTTAAGAGTGATATTAATCAAAACTCCATTAATTTAAAGTATACAAAAGATTTTTTAAGAAAATTATCAGATGATCGGAATGGCAAATTTTTTAACAAAGTTCCCATGATGTATAAAGATCCAAGAACTAGTTCATTGATTTTTTCAGAAGTTGGCTATGATGATGTAATTAACTTTATAAATAATATAAATCTTCCTGAAGATGATGTAGGTAATAAAGCACTGATACATCAGTTAAAAGAAATGAGTAAAGATAATACAATTCCTAAGTTTAAAGTTGCTATTTTTAATCAAAAAAATATTGGTAATACAACTTGGGAAAAAAATATCGATGACCAGTCTGAAATTGATTTTATAAATACACCATACGACTTGTTAGGTGAAAATATAAATATGCCTAAGAGATTATTACTCTCTAATGGCGATACATTCTATAAACCAAGTGTAAATCTAGGTAATAGTGATGATGAAAAAATATTTTTATCCGAAGAAGAACGAGATCGAATCAAAAGTATTAAGAATAATGCAGTAAGTTATGACTACATAGCATCACCAGATAGAGATTACCCAACTTTAATTATTTATTTTTTTGCAGTAGCAATTGATAAATTAGAGCAAGATAAAGACTCTTACAAGTTAGGGCACGGAAAAATGCCAACGGTGGGTTTTACAGTCGCAATACCTAGGCCTGAACATTTAAAAGGTAAGACTCAAAAAGAACTTAAGAAATTAGTAAAAAATACCAAATATAGTTATCAATTAAATAAAATAGCACAGCGCCTCAGTATTAATTTCATTGAGGAGTACACAGATGAGTAGTTATGATGATTTTTTTAGTAATGATCCTTGGAAGTGTATAGATAAGCCATGCTATCCAGAAGGGCACCGATTATATTTAGATGATGAACGCCTATGGGTTTCGATGGATACTAATGGGCATATACTTTTTTTTATTCACGACAATATCTCTACTGAAATAAGTCCACCAGAAAATTTAGCTGGTATCAAAATTGATTTCGTTAAATATATGAATAACGCAAGTCGATTAGTATGCACCTTAACTTCAAATGATCCCGATCTTAAAAGTAAGTTTATTATAGTTACTAAAGACATTGCGTATAAGTGCTCCGGTTTAAAAGGTCGAGTTCTATTTAAAAAAGTCTTGGATCTAATCGATTCTTGGGCAAGTTTTTTACAGCCACAAAGAAATGGTTTATCAGAGAGTGAATATATCGGTTTATGGGGAGAGTTGTATACTTTGGCTGAGTTTGTTTTAAAAAATTACAGCCCATCAGATGCAATGAGGTTTTGGGTAGGCCCCGAAGGGAAAAAGCAGGATTTTACGTTTAATAAATTAGCGATTGAAGTCAAAACCACTTTTTCAAGTAATGCTCGTTCAATAACAATAAGCTCTTTAGAGCAATTAGAGCAGATAACAGAAAAGTTGTATATCTTACATATTGTAGCAAATCCCTCAGATAATCACGTTGGTCTATCTTTGGAGGAGTTATATGAAAAGTGTAAATGTTACATAAGTAAAGAATTTACATGTGAACTTATTTTCTTTCAAAAAATTTCTGATATGTATGCTAAAGCTACGGTAAAGCAATTGAATAATAAAAACGTATTATTATCTGAAACTATCTATGAAGTTACAGATTCATTCCCTTGTTTAAGACCAATAGATATACCCAGCTCCATAGTTAATGTTAAATACGACTTGCTGATTTCGTCTATTCGTGAATATGAAAGCAAAAAGTCAGTTGAGGAGGTAATTAAAAATGGATGATATTTTAGAATATAAAAATGAGTTGTATAGCATTTCAAATATTGATGCCGATAAAAATTCTATTTTTCCAGAAGAAAGCTTTTTTGAGCATGTGAGCGAAATGCTTTCTGAGGCGGGTATAATGGATGATGTCGAATATTGTCCGTACCGGAATACGCGTAAAGGCATGCGATTAGATGGATATAGTTGGAACGCCTTAGAAAAAACTATATGTGGGATAATCGTTAATTTTACAAATGAAAAAGATTACATAGAAACGCTTATTAACTCTCAAATTAAAGATATAAGTAAGAAAGTAACAAAATTCTTCGAAGGGAGTATTAATAAAGACTTTATAGAAAGTATGGAAGTGACAGATCCGGGCCGATACGCTGCGCAAGAAATAAGTCATTATATTGAAGATGCTCTCAAAATTAGAGTAGTTATTTTTACAGATCAAAAGCTTAGTGACAGAGTAAAAAAACTATCAATTGGTGAAATATTAGACAAGGAAACTTCGATAGAGATTTGGGATATTGAGCGATTAAAAGAGCTCTCATATTCAGATTCTGACTCAGAAGAGTTTACTGTTGATATTAAAGCTCTAGGTGGAGAGTTAAAAGTATTGCCTGCTAATAATTTAGAAAATGGTGTAAGCACATATTTAGGTATTATGCCGGGAACTTTATTAAGTGATATATATGATGAGTTTGGACAACGATTACTAGAAAGTAACGTAAGAACCTTTCTTGATTTTAGAGCTGGTACTAACAAAGGAATGAGAAAGTCGCTTTTAACAGAGCCAGAAAGATTTTTTGCATATAATAATGGCCTAACAGTAACAGCTACAAGTATTAAAACCGAAATTGTTGATGGTCAAACGGTAGTCACTGAGTTGGAGAATATGCAAATAGTTAATGGCGGGCAAACAACAGCTTCTATATATTTCTCACCTAAGGATAAAGGAAAGCTAAAGGGTGTAGATCGAGAATATTCTTATAGTGAAATAGATTTATCTAAAGTTTTTGTCCAAATGAAGTTAACAGTCGTAGGAGAAAAAGAAACAGCCGATATTCTAAAAAGTAATATTGCTACGTTTGCTAATTCACAAAACTCAATTCAACAATCTGATTTAGTTTCAAATCACCCTTTCCATATAAATATTGAGAATCGCTCACGTAAACAGCTAATGCCAGCTGGTAAAACTGGTTTTCCCACTAAATGGTTTTATGAAAGAGCCAGAGGGCAATATTCAACTCAGTTGCGTGCTATGAGTACTAGTCGTAGTAACAAGTTCATTGCAGAATATCCGAAGGATCAAGTCTTTACGAAAACCGATATGGCTAAATATGAAAATACTTGGAGAATGAAGCCCTATGAAGTGAAGCGTGGAGCGCAGGCTAACTTGAAATTATTAGGGCAGGCAATTCTTAAAGAATTTGAGAATAATGAAGATGACTTTGGTGCTGTATTTTTTAATGATTTGGTTTCTAAAATGATTCTTTTTAGAAATGCTGACTATGCAATTCCAAGATCAGATTGGTACAAAGAGGAGAAGGGACTAAAAGCAGAAGTTGTAACTTATACCTTAGCTCTATTAAGGTATAACTTAAGAAAACAAGGGAAAGATATTAGCTTAAAAAGAATATACAATAATCAAGTTGTTAGCCCTAGTTTATTAAGTTTTATAGTTGATTTAGCTTATAAAGTTAGAAGTTGTATTACTGATCCTAATTTTAGAAATGGTGTTGTTAATCCATCTGAGTTTTGTAAGTCAGAGAAGGGTTGGTTGAAATTCCAAGAATTGGAAATTGACTGTAGTTTAATCGATCCAAGTGATTTATTAGATGAAAAACAGTTAAATGATATTCTAAAAGAAAATAATGAAGTTAAAGATACTTCAAAATCAATTTCAGACTTTGAATATGTTATGGGAGTTACAAGTGCAGAATGGCAAAGTATATCTGATTATTACTCAGCAACTTATCCAGCTACGCATAAAAATGTAGGGATTCCTTTAAAGTGTGTAGCCCTTCACTTATACAACAAAGTACCTTCTGATAAACAGATGAAAATGGCGGTTGAAGTTAGAAAAGCTGCTTATATATCAGGTTTCGACTTTGTTTAAATTAATTTAATAATTATTTCACCAATTTGCTGTGCCAAATATG
The DNA here is from genome assembly GCF_015864485.1 of Pseudoalteromonas sp. SWN166. Classification (NCBI taxonomy): domain Bacteria; kingdom Pseudomonadati; phylum Pseudomonadota; class Gammaproteobacteria; order Alteromonadales; family Pseudoalteromonadaceae; genus Pseudoalteromonas; species Pseudoalteromonas sp. SWN166. Next base: position 66,562 of record NZ_JADYXB010000015.1, on the reverse strand, counting down.
GCGGCACAGCATTCCCTACCTGTACATACTGGTTAGTTCTAGTCCCTTCAAAAATATAATTATCAGGAAACGTTTGTAAGCGAGCGGCTTCACGTACGCTTAAACTTCTGCACTGCTGTGGGTCATAATGAACAAAGTAATGCCCATCTTTTGAGATATGGCTTGTAACTGTCGTAGCATATTTACTGGCAACTTGTACCCTAAATCGATCTGAATGTGTTCCAGTATCCCAATTAGCGTGGGCCGGGGCTAGTTCTTGTGGGAAATGACGAGACTTAGGCGATAAACCTTGAATTTGTGCGTATGCAGCACAGTATGAGTAACGTAGTAAATCATCAACCATATGTCCTCTGGTTTCATGATTTAGAACGACTTTAAGGCTTGGATCGATATACCAAGATTTTAAAGGCTCTGGCATGATTGGATCTTTGTTACTTAAAGCTTTTTCTTTTCTTGTTAAGCCTATTTTTGGTAAAAGATTCAAGCTGTTTGCTGATTCTTCATTAAATTGCTTTGTAAGAATTACTTTTAATTTAGCTGCATTTTTAGTAACCGCTGTTTCCCAATCTTTTGCGTTATCTTTTTGTTTTGAAAAGCCGCTGCGTAAATTTGGTAAGTCACTAATAGCTTGTTCTACGGTAACTTGGTGTTCGCATAGTTTTAGTATTTCTGGGGGGGCTTTAATATCCTCACGTACACCAAGTAAAATTACACGATGCCTAGCTTGAGGTATACCATATTGCTCACAGCGAATTAGGAAATCAGCAGAGTCTTTGTATTGTGGATCTTCCGGGGTTTTGGCATCAACGACTAATGAGTAGATTTTATATTTTGGAATCTTTTTATGCTTTGTTACTGAACCAGGACTACGCAAGTCTTCCAGTATTTGCGGGAACATCACTTGGCCATTTACTTTTGCCGTAAGTATTCCTCTTACATTTTCCATTACAAAAATATCAGGCTTCGCTAGGCAGATTACTTCTAAGTATTCTTTATATAAAAAATGGCGAGTATCTTCTTCTGCGATGTAACTTTTATTCCCAGCATTTCGAGAACGTCCTGCAAGTGAATAAGCTTGGCATGGAGGCCCACCAATTAGTACTTTTGGTCCTTTATGCTCTTTTACAAGATCTTTAATACGCTTATGAATAAGCTTATTATCTTTGCCAAGTTCTTTAGCACCATTGAGAGTTTCTTGATTAGCTTCTGTTGCAATATCAGGGTGAAGTTTAAACAACTCATCTCTTGTGATTTTTCCGTGTAGATAATTATAGTAATTATCTAATGGTTGAGACTTTGTTTTGAGTGAGCGAAAGAAAGCACGAGTAGTAAGAGTTTTATGGGCATGAAAATCTTTCTCGACAGAAATGCCTATTTGAAAAGGTGATTTACCATCTGAGGTTTGGGCTGCTGAAATCCCTTCGCCAAGACCACCAGGGCCTGCGAATAAATCTATAACAAGAATTTCACCGTTTTCCATAACTTTACTACTAAATAATTTAATGACGTAGGATGATACCAGGCTTATACACGGTCTTAAAGTTTTAAATAGTAGCACTACTACTAATAGAACAAATTAGCAGCACTAATTTAAATTTAAAGGCATTAGCCAAGGCAATCCCCCCGTGATCACACCCGAAATTTAATTAATGATGAGTAATTAACAGCATGGATGCTGTTAAAAGCGTAGCTTGGCCATGGATGGCCTATCTACGCTGGTTACGTTCATATTAATTATTTAAATTGAGGAAATAGTGTGATCCTCGGGGCGCCGTGGGTGACGAATGACCAAAGCGTAGCTTTGCAGCTTGAGGAAGTGGAAGCATGGATGCTGACAGGAACCCGGCTTCAAGGATGAATTATTAGCAGCAGAGCTTATTTGAAGAAGGCCGCCCCTTGATTGCCATCGCCAATGCGATATTAAGTCAATTATTTTAAAAGCTACGCTTTTCGCGCGAGCAAGCTGAGCGCCTACAGGTGTTTGGGTGAGCTTTGTAGCGTTAATTGGGATTATGAGCTAGTTACTAAAGAGCTAGTTACGAAAGATAAAGCGCGATGTAAAATCGCGCCTACGCTTTTGTTGAATATGGTGGTTTAATTATTGTAGGTGAGGTTTTATACCTCGCGGGTGCTTTGTAAAAACCAGCCACAAGGCGAACTCCCACCCATAGCTTTAATTTTTTTTGGATTAGTAATGTTGATGTGTTTTTTCACATTTATAGGTACACTATTTTAAAGTTTTAATTCAGGGAATGAATAATGATTAAATGGATCTTACTGGTATTTATTAGCGTATTTACAACTTTTCCTCAAGCTGGTGAGGCTTATACACAAGCCCAATGCGATAGCATTAAAAAGCAGCGAGAAGCTATTCGATCTCAATTTAGAAGTGGCTACAGTAATAAAGAAGGTGAGCGTTTAACTGCACGCGATAAAGCGCTATTTACTTTACTTGCTAATCACTGCAGTAAGCCTAAAAAGAGCGGTAGCGCTTATCAGGCTACTTCTACTCCAACTCGTACGCCTAATAGCAATTGGTTACTCAATCAAAAAGTATCAAACATGTCTTTGCACAGCGATAGCTATAAAGATGCCGCTAAGCTTGATGCTTGGTCAAAATTTTATAAATTGCCTAAACGTTGTCGTAAAAAAGGAATGGAGTCGGCCGATTTCGTATGGTGTAGCGAGTATCGGGGTAAGCAAAAAGAGTTATTTGAAGCACAGTGGCAAAGGCGCCCATAAATATGTTTAAAACAAAATTACGCGTGGTGATTGTATTTTTTGTGCTGCTAATTGCATCGGCGCTCATTGCTAATCATTTTACTGGGCGGGTATTTAATTATCACGATCCTATAGGCGAGGTTAAACGAATTTATAGTAGTTTATCGTCGCAGGTAACTACTGAACCGTTAGCAACTAAACAGCTTAAAAATGTAAGCTCGGCAACTTTACAAAATGTATCAGTATCTGCCGATAATCATTTATCGCAAGCTAACAATACGCGCTGCGTGGATGTATCGTTAGGGAAGGTTAAATATAAACGTAATGGCGATATATTTACGTGGACAGACAGTGACGGTGTGCCGCATTTTAGTGACAAAAAACCGGATTTTGCGGTAGCAACTTACGATCCTGGTTTTATTGAACCGTTAGATTACTTTGACCTCACTTTAAATACGCCTAATTTACCTTCGTCATTTAACCAAGCGTTACGCATAAAACTCAATACTGTATTTAAAGTATATGGACAGATTATTGGCGTGCACGCACTTAAAAAGGTAAAGCTTAATTTAACGGTACTGCCTACGCGCCGCACTTATGAGGCCGCAATTAAGCAACGCAGTGCTGACCCTACAAATACTGCGGGTATGTATTTTCATGCGAGTAACTCTGCTTTTATTCATTATGATAATGCACACAGTGCAATGCGAACTGCCGTACATGAGGCAGTGCATGCCATTAATAAAGCAGTTTTAGGCTACACCCCTAGATGGTTTAATGAAGGATTTGCTGAATACTTTGAGCTTACTAAAAATAATATGCAAACAGCTATTGTTGAGCCGAATAGTTCATGGACGAAAAATAACAATATTACTCAAAGTGTATTTTCAATTGATTCGTTAGTGGGTTTAGATGACTCGTGGAAAAAAGGTGATACCAGCAAGCTGTATGCAAGCAGTTGGGCTGCAATTTACTTCTTAATGGATACGAAAGCAGGGAGAGCGTTACTTAAGAATATAATGCTTGCTGAGCAAGAATTTCTCTGTAATAAGTTATCTGAAAAGCAATTAAAAACGATGATGTATAAGCAGCTTCCTAATCTTAACCGTGAATATTCTAAGCGGTTAAAAACTCCTTTAAAAGTGCATATATTTTAAATTACAAACCAAAAGCGCGAGGTAAACTCCCGCCTACAGCTTTTCTCGCGAGCAAGCTGAGCGCCTACAGGTGTTTAGCTTGGCCTTATTTAAAAGCCAAAGCGCGATGTAAAATCGTACCTACGGGTTTGTTGATAGTGGTGATTTAATTATTGTAGGTAAGGTTTTATACCTCGCTTATAAATGGATTTTTTTTACCATTGAAAAATGAATTATTCTTCTGTTTAACGCTTAAATGTAATGAGGCAATTAACTTTCCTATTCGCCTCATTGTATGAGGCAAATAAATTGTTATTCGCCTCACCATGTGAGGCGAATAGGTGTTTAGGTGAGCTTTGTAGAGTTGATTGGGGTAATGATCTAGTTACTAGAGGGCAAAGCGCGATGTAAAATCGCGCCTACAATTTAAAAGCTTCGCTTTTCGCGCGAGCAAGCTGAGCGCCTTGTATCTCTCATTGATAAATGATTAGCTATCATTTATCACATCGAAGTCAGTGAGCTTGCCTCAGCGCCTAGTATTTAATACTGCTCCGTAGATAAAGCCCTGACTTTCTATTCTCAGAAACTGAATGGTATCCAAGCACACTTTTATTTAAGTAGATGCTGTATGTACAAGGGGAGTAAGTAGAGATGATGTTTATCGGCATTGATATTAGTAAAGAGAAGATTGATTTATCGTGGTTGAGAGACCAGCTTACAAACAAGATTAAAACAAAAGTCTTTAAAAACAAGCATCAAGACTTTTTAGCAATAGAAAAATGGCTTTTAAATACAACTAAAAGCGCTGCTAATGAGCTCGTTATCACCCTCGAACCAACGGGTGTTTATCATGAAGCACTGATGTATTTTTTACACGAGCAAGGCTTTAATATTATTTTAGCGAATCCCGGTAAAGCTAAAAAGTATGCAGACGCTTTAAACATAATTCATAAAACAGACAAATCTGATGCAACGATGCTTGCCCATTACGGCTGTGCTAAGCACGCAGTCGTTAGTTATTGGCAACCTGATGCATTAGAAGTTAGAGAGCTTAAAGCCCTTATCCGTCGTTTAGATGCGCTTGAGAGTAACCGACAACGAGAAGCTAACCGATTAGAAGCAAGTGAATTCAGCAACGTTTCTGCGCGTGTTTGCCAATCAATAAAAGTGACTATCGCGTTTTTAGACGATGAAATTAAACAGCTTAAATCTGACATTGATAACCACATAGATAATGAACCTGATTTAAAAAGAAACAGGAAACTACTTGAGTCTATCCCTGGCATTGGGCCCGTATTATCGAGAGAGCTGACGTATTTATTTGCCGCTAAAAAATTTAATAAAGCCAAAGAAGCGGCGGCTTATTGTGGATTAATCCCACGGCACAATGAATCGGGTAAATTAAAAGGGCGAACATCAATCAGTAAACTTGGGCCAGCCAGAATTCGATGTAAACTTTATATGGCGGCCATTGTCGCTGGGCAATGGAATAAAACAATAAAACGACACAAGTTAACGTTAATAAATAATGGTAAAACACCGATGCAAGTTGTGTGTGCAAATATGCGAAAGCTAATTCATATATGTTTTGGTGTAATAAAAAACCAAGAAGCGTTTAAGCTCCAAGAAAGTTAAATACGACCTTGAAGCTTAAAATGAGAGATGGTATCTACAGGTGTTTGGGTGAGCTTTGTAGCGTTGATTGGGGTGTTTGAATTGTTGTAGGTGAGGTTTTATACCTCGCGGGTGTTTTTATAAGAGCAAAGCGCGATGTAAAATCGCACCTACGGGTTTGTTGAGTGTCGTGTTTGAGTTGTTGTAGGTGAGGTTTTATACCTCGCATGGTGTTTTTATAAAGCCAAAGCGCGAGATAAAATCGCACCTACAATTTAAACGCTTCGCTTTTGCGCGATGTAAAATCGCACCTACAATCTAAAATACTGTGCAATCTACTATTCCAACCGCGTTACTTTCACTTTTATTTTACCCGCATTAGCGCCATAAAAGCGGCTTAGGTCGTTTGCAAATGGGCAAAACTCGCCTGATTTATCTATTTTAATATCGGCGCCGTTGGCTATTTCAAAAAGGTGGTCGTCGTTTTTATTAATAGCACCAATGAGTGAAAACCATTGCGCGCGAGGAAATCGTCTAAATGGTTCGAGTACGGCCATTGGGATTTCTTTTACGCCAAGTTGTACGTTGTCGCGGTTCCAGCCTAATGGCGTGCACTTTATGCCATCGTCAAACCAGTATTGATTTGGATATGGGGTAAAGCGGTACGTAGCGCCTTGCTCTAGCATGAGCCCGGTTGCGTTGTATTGCTCAGAGGCAAATACCATTACATCTTGGCTTTGGTTAATGCTCAGCACACTCATGTTTTGATTAGCCAGTTCTATATGTTGGCTTAAACCAATAAAACTAAGCGTGGTGTTGTCGTTGTAGCTAATTTTGTAATGCAATTTTTTAAGCGACTCTGGGCGGTAACTGGTTAGCTTATTAATGCGTTCGGCTACGCTGAAGTGCACTAAGGGCTCAAGGTTGCTGGCTTCGTCATCAATTAATACATAGCACTCTCTATCTACTAATTTAAAAAACGGGTTAAACCAAAAGTAATTTTGTTGATGACTTAATGCGAGCGGATCGGGCGTTACTGTTACGTCATCTTGTGCTACTAAGTTGCTGTCGGGGAGTAAGGTTTCGTAATCTATGTCGTGGCTAGTGAGTAACGATATATTAAGCGGTTGTTCTATTAACCACTCAAGTGCATAGCGCAAGCTAATATCGGCTAGGCCATCGCGGTAGTAACCACCGCCAATGTCTGAATGCGCACCTGCAAACCATAGCTCGGTAATATTGTTTTGATGGTTCATGAGTGTGGGTTCAAAGGCGCGGCGTTTTTCGTCAAGGGCTACGCAGTGCAGCGCTTGAGTAATGTTGTTGGCAATGGTGTGGTTTTCAAAAATAACGTGCTCTGCGCCACGAGTGGCTTTACTTACTTTTGATAAGCCAATAGAGGCAACGGTATCAAACACACATACATACACGTTGTTGCTTATTAAGGGTTCTAAACATTTAGCAAAGCGTCTGGCAAGCGCAGCGCCTCGGCTAAAACCTGTTAGCAGTATGGTATCGCCTAATTGATAGTGAGCTTTAAAGTCGCTTAACGCTTGATTTAAAATACTGGCTACGTCGTCACCACGAGGTGCAAGGGTTTGGTTTAAAATACGTTTAAGGCGGCTGCCTTTGGTACCAATACCTTGATAATAAAAACTGAGTTGGTTTAAAAATGGAGTAATAGGGGAGTCTTCTAATTTACCGCCAAGCAGCAAATGCAGTTTTAGAATATTTGTAATATTAGAGTCTTCTTTAAAATGATCTGAGCTAAACTGTTCTGCGTCACGGGGCTCGTTTCCTGTGCCGTCAAAGTTAAAAATTAGCGTTTTACCCGTCATAACCCAATTCCCTTAGTTGTTTTAAATACTCTACACAGACAATGTTAAAAATTAAAGACAATATTCATCAGGTAATGACGAGCTAATTTATGGCTCGCCTGCTATGAAGATCAGTGATTATAAAAAGTATAGCTATTTAACGTTGTTTCCTCTAATGGTTTAAGCGCAGAGTTAAGTTGTACCAACTGCTGATAAACTTCAGGGTAAAATATTTTTAATCGGGCAACGCGAGAAAAGTGGTTTGGTTCAAATTTTTCAACAAGCTGCAAAGCTAAAGGAACCATTGGGCTTAACTCACCTTTGGTGTAGCTTTGTTCTAGCGCTAAGTCGAGTATATCTACGCCAAGTTTACTGGGAACAGTCGGTATTTTGTTATCAATTAGAAATTGGACTGCTTCGACAGAAGACGACGCAGCTTGTGTATAAACGTCGCGTCCATGTATATCGGTAATCGAAAAATCAAAACCAAGTTGTGCAAGTTCTTGCCATTGACTAAGCGGAATCCAGCTTAGTCTAACCAACTCTGTTGGAGGGATAGGTAGCGTTCGACTATTCCAAATAGGCACTAAGTCATATGGATTCTTAAGTAACCTAATAAATAGCACGTTTGTCTCTGTTTGATTTAGTGGAGTTGTCTGGCTGTATTCATGTGCTTTTTGAAATTCTTTTTTAGCTAAATACTCACGAAATACACTATCGCTTCTATCTGAAGAGGTACGGCGGGCAAGAGTGTTCCACCAATAATTAACTAAAACAGGGTCTATATTTTGTAATACGTCTTCAAAGTTACTGCCATACTCTTTTTCGATTTTGCGCACTTTGTCGTAAGCATCACTATCTCGTATGAGCTTTTGGGCTGCAAACAGCTTTTCTGTTAATTGATTACAATTGCTTGAGGCTGAATCTAGATCTTCTTTTTTATGTTGTAGCTCTAGTAAAAATTGAGATATTTCAGAGTTATCTGGCTCAGTTACTCTAGGCAGCATAGAGTTTTCAATTATAGAGATTTGGCTAAAGTAGAGGTAACTTAAAGGGTTTGTTTGCTCACTAATAAAAGTACCTTGTTGATATTTAAATTTGTTTTCAAAAAGTAGAGTCTTATCTGATGAATTTTTATAATTAAACTCACCATGGGCTTTATATCCTTCGGCGATTAAGTAATCCATCATATCAGTCTTACTTTTATCTAAATCTTCTAAAGTTAAGTTTCCGTTTTTAGGTAAATTAATTATGGCAATATCTAACGCTGTAAATAGGCCTGCTTTATTGGTTGGCGAGACTCCTGCTTGTTTTAATGCTTTTACTAAGGGTAAATTAAATTGGCTAATAGCTAAATCGGCTAAGTTATATAAAACGGTAAAATTGTCATAAATAGGCATATCATTAAGTGAAGGTACTTGCTTCATTAACGCAAAAATATACTCATTAGGTAGACCGTTATTTATAGCTACTGCGAGTTCATTTACCGTAAATTGATTTACTGTGATTACATGCTCAAATTCGTCAATTGAAAGTTTATTTGCATTGAGCATAAGTAGCGTGGCGGGAGAGATAACATTACTACCTTCAATACGAATAAACGACTGCAAATAAGTGGTAAACGTGTCGGAATTGTTTAATAGTGCATAGAGGGTTTCTTTTTTTACATTTTCATCAAGTGGAACGTTAAATGTTAAACCAGCAGGGCTTTGGGTAGCCGAACCTAACTGCTGCACCATCTCTTTTACTTTATCAGTGGTGAAATTTTGAATAGCTTCAATGCCTTGCCAGTCAGCTAAAATAGCTATGCTTTCAATTATTTTATAGTCTTTTTTTTGTTTATCTTTAATCGCTTCTTTAAGTAGCGTTGTATATGACTGATAAGATGCCTCATACAAACCTGAATACATTAATAGGTCGGCGACAGAAGTACCTTTGTTGAGTTCATTTTTAAAAAATGAAGTAAGCGATTGGTTTATTTCATTTATTTTGTATGCTTTATCAGCCGATTTATTTTTACAAAGGCTAATTTCGTGTTTTAGTTTTACTACTTTCTGTTGTGGGGATGCTTGAACGATCTGCTTTTGTTGTTTTATTTTGGGCTGAACTATATTTGAGGCAGGTTTTAAATTTTGCTTTACTACTGGTGAGCTGGATTGAGCTATAAATATATAAGTTGCCAATACAACCGTAGCAATGGCAATAAGCGCCAGGGGTCCTTTTTTCATAAACGTTAATCCTTTAGGTTCACTATTTCAATTATCCACATGGTACTATTTTAGATACTAATAGTGTAAGAGGCTTTAATAAAGTATTAATTTATTAAAGCCATTTTATAGGCTGCTAATTCAGTTTGCTTTTAATGCAATTTCATTTTAGGACGCACTACACGCAGTACTTTTTCGCTTATCCATAATGCAAAGGTTTTTGCGCTGCCATGTATGGCGCGTTGATGCATACGGTATAAAGATATATACATAAAGCGGGCAATTTTACCTTCAATAAAAAAGGTGTTGCTGGTTAGGTTACCCATTAAGTTACCCACGGTGCTGTAGCTTGATAAGTTAACCAACGAGCCATGGTCGCTGTATTTAAAGCCGCGTAGTGGTTGCTGCTTTAATGTTGCGATGAGATTTTTTTCGACGCACAACGCCATTTGATGCGCCGATTGTGCGCGTGGTGGTACTTGCTTGCCGTCGGCTTGGGTAAATGCGCAGCAATCGCCTAATACAAAAATGCTTTCGTCAACGGTGCTTTGTAAAAACTCGTTTACTTGAATTTGATTACTACGAGTAAGCTCAAAAATACCTAAGTCTTTAATAAAATCAGGTGCTTTTACACCTGCCGCCCATACCATTATATCGGCATCAATGTGTTCTTCATCTTTGGTGATAAAGCCTTGTGCGGTGCCTTCTTTTACTTGTGTTTGTTCGCGCACGTTTACGCCAAGCTTTAATAGCTCGCGTTTAGCACTTACGGCAATGCGCTCCGGTAATGCAGGTAAAATACGTGGGCCGGCTTCTATTAAATGAATATGCAAACGCTTAGACGACATATTTGTTAAGCCATAAAGCTTTAATAGCTCAGACACATGATAAAGCTCAGCTGAGAGTTCAACGCCCGTAGCGCCGCCGCCTACAATGGCAATATTAAGTGATTGCTGTTGGTTGTCGTCTTGATGAAGGCGGGTAAAGCTGTCGAGTAATGAGTGCTGAAAGCGCTCTGCTTGTTGGCTTGAATCTAAAAAGTAGCAATGATCTTTTATACCCGGGGTATTAAAGTCGTTACTTACGCTGCCAATGGCAATAACAAGGTGATCGTAGCGTACGGTACGCCCAGGTAAAATGGTGTGGCCTAATTCGTCGTTAAGTGGTGCAAGGGTAATTGTTTTATTGCTTTGGTCTATATTGCAAAAAGTACCAAGTTGAAAGTTGTAATGATGTTTTGCTGCATGGGCTGAATAAACAACGCCATCTAAATCGGGGTCAATAGAGCCTGTCGCTACTTCGTGCAGTAACGGCTTCCATATGTGGGTACGGTTTTTGTCTATTAGTAGAATTTCTGCTTGTTTTTTCTTTCCTAGCTTATGACCTAATTGCGTTGCGAGTTCTAATCCGCCAGCACCACCGCCAATAACGACAATTTTAGGTGTAGTAATATTCATAACGTTGCCCTCAAAAATAATATACCCAAATAATCTGTATTATTTTTAGTGTTTTGAGGTTACTTGGGTATGGCAAAAAGTTATTTTTGGCAAACGTGACTATTTATTTTTACGCTATTAGTCTGCGCCTAAATAAAGGATATGTCAGCAAAAAATGCTGAATAAAGGCATATAAGTTATACTCACTTTTTTATCGTTTAGCTGTGCAGTTAAATTGCTGTTAAAACACCAAAAGGACATTTATGACCACGCCACTAATTCAATCACTTGAGCAGCACTTTGGTTTTAGCCAATTTAGAACAGGCCAACAACAAACTATTGAGCAGCTTTTAAATGGTCAGTCGTCGTTGGCTATATTTCCTACGGGCTCGGGTAAATCGTTGTGCTACCAGCTAACTGCGTTGCATTTACCAAATTTAACCTTAGTTGTATCGCCTTTACTTGCATTGATGAAAGATCAAATTAGCTTTTTAAATAGCAAAGGTATTTATGCTGCCAGCCTTGATTCGAGCCAAGATCAAATGCAAAGCAGCACGGTAATGAATGACGTGCGAAATGGTAAAATAAAAGTATTAATGGTGTCGGTTGAGCGCTTTAAAAACGAGCGTTTTAGAGAGTTTATAAGCCAAGTTGCGCTTTCTATGTTGGTGGTAGACGAAGCGCACTGTATATCAGAATGGGGCCATAACTTTAGACCCGACTACCTTAAACTGCCGCGTTACCGCGAAGAGCTTAATATTCCTTTAGTGTTGTTACTTACTGCAACGGCCACTAAAAAAGTAAAACGCGATATGGCAGAGCGCTTTGCTATTGCGCCTGAGTGCATTGTGCAAACGGGCTTTTACCGCGCTAATTTAGATTTAAGCGTGCTGAGCGTTAAAACTGCCGATAAAAACACCGAACTTGCCAATATTGTACGTGCGCAAAGTGGCCCTGGTATTGTGTATGTAACGTTGCAGCAAAGCGCCGAGCAAGTAGCAAACACACTGAGTGCTCAAGGCATTCATGCTGTTGCCTACCACGCAGGGCTTGAAGATACGCTACGCTGGCAAATTCAAGATGACTTTATGGGCGGTAAAATTAACGTTGTAGTGGCAACCATAGCCTTTGGTATGGGCGTTGATAAATCTGATATTCGCTTTGTTATACATTACGACTTACCTAAATCGATAGAAAACTACAGCCAAGAAATTGGCCGAGCAGGGCGCGATGGCGATCCATCAAACTGCTACACGCTTGCTAACCTAGACGGCCTAAATACAGTCGAAAATTTTGTATACGGCGACACCCCAGAGCTGAGCGGTATTGAATACGTAATTAACGATATTCGCCAAAGCCACCAGCAATGGGAAATGCAAGAATATAGTTTATCGAGCGAAAGTAATATTAGACAACTGGCCCTTAAAACCTTACTCGTACAGCTAGAAATGCAAGGCGCTATAACGCCGCAATATGCATACTACGCCGATTTTAAATATAAATTTTTGGTTGATAAAAACGAGCTACTTGGTCATTTTGATGAGCAACGCCAAGCATTTTTAACACAAATATTTAGCCATACCGATTTTAAAAAAATATGGGGCACGCTAAATTTTGACTCCCTTACACAAGCTGCGCAGGTTGATCGAAAACGCGTAGTGGCTGCTCTTGACTACCTAGCCGAAAAAAACCTAATAACGCTCGAAACCAAACGTATTACCCAAGTATACAAAGTGCATGGAGAGGTTATAAATAACCCAGAGCTTGCCCAGCAACTTCACGACTACTTTACCGACAAAGAACAGGCCGAAATTAAACGTATTGCTGCACTGGTACGCTTTTTTGAGCTACAAAGTTGCTTAAGCTATAACTTAGCGCGCTATTTTGACGATCAAAATGCACCTGAGCAATGTGGGCATTGTAGTGTGTGTAGAGGTCATGCGGTTAAGCTTGAATACTCTATAGAGCCTGCATATATTGACGAGCAACTTATTTATCAAAAGGTAGATGAATTTTTAGCGCATATGGCAGGCAAAGGTAATCATAATGTGGGTATTGAAACCCAATGCCGCTTTTTAGCAGGGATGAGTGTGCCGTTATTTGCGCGTAATAAAGTGCGCCAACTGAGTGGTTTTGCGCTGTGCGAGCAAATGCGTTACAGCGATATTAAAGCAAAACTACTAGCGCGTTAAATTAGTTACTGTATCCTAGTGGCTTATTCAAAAAAGTAAGCCACTATGCCTCATATTGTTATTCCCGTTGAAAATATTTCTACTACCCCAGAGCCCGTTACGTGTGCTAACTGCCAAGCCTGTTGTTGCCAATTAGAAGTGCGCATAGTAACCGACACCGGCGTGCCTTTTAACTACATTGAATACGATAAATGGGGCAGCGAAGTAATGAAACGCGCTGACGACGGCTGGTGCCAAGCACTCGACCGTAATACGCTTATGTGCTCTATTTACGAAAACCGCCCATTAGTATGTCGCGAGTTTGAAATGGCGTCGGGTGAGTGTATTACCGAGCGCGATTTAGCAGGTATATAGTTAGTCTTAACTCAGTACAGTTAATCTCAATCCAGGTTAGTTAACTAGGTTATTACTATCTATAACTTATACCTACAATAAAGGGGCTTAAAGCCCCTTTATTAATTACTGCAAATCTTTTAATCAGAGTTTAGGTTAAACACTTAAACTTTAAAGTAACTAATATACTTTTTAAGTGTGTTTGAAAGGTCGGCTAATGCAACCGCTTCTTGTGCGTTACTGTTAAGCGACATGCTGGTTTCTTTAGACATACTGGCAATTTCTTCAACGCCGGTACTAATTTGCGCCACGGTAGCTACTTGGTTTGATGTTGATTCAACAATTTCAAGCACGTTACTTAATGAGTCGTTAGCTTGTTGCTGTATTTGATGCAGTAACTCGTTTGCTTCGTGAGTAAGCGTTAAGCCATTTTCTACTTGTGGTACTGTGGTTTCCATTGCTGTTACCGACGCTTGGGTGTTTTCTTGCACTTGCAAAATCATCTTTTCAATATCGCCTGTTGCATCACCCGTACGCTGGGCTAGTTGCCTTACCTCGTCAGCAACTACTGCAAAGCCTCGGCCTGTTTCGCCTGCTCTTGCCGCTTCTATTGCCGCATTTAGTGCAAGCAAGTTTGTTTGATCAGAAATACTGCGGATCACACTTAAAATATCGCCAATGTGTTTTACATGTTCTTGTAATACGTTTACTTGGGTAACCGTGGCTTTTACCGTTACTGAAATTTGCTCAATTTCGGCCGCTACTTTTTGCACTGCAATACTACCTTGCTGCGATAATTGCGCGGTTATTTTTGAATTATCTTCTGTTTGCCTAACCGAGTCGGCTACAGCATGAATACTACGGCTCATATCTTCTAGGCTGCTTACAGCAGAGTTTGTATAAGTTACTTGTGCGTCAGCGGCACTAAGTGCTTGCTGCGAGCCAGACGCTACGCTTGCAGAGTGCGTAGAAAGCTCTTCAGATGAGTTAATAATACTATCTACAATGGTTTTTAATTTAGATTGCATCACCACTACAGAAGCCATCATGCTATTTGGACAACACGATTGTACATCACCTCTCAAATCACCTTGGGCTATAAGGGCAATAACTTCTGCGGCTTCTTGTGGTTCGCCACCTACTGAATTTCTGATCAGTTGGCTAATAACATACGCAACGCTTGTGCCTATTAAAACAGCAATTACAGTAAGCGCAATCATCCAGGTTTTAAACGAGCTAGCTACTTCGCGGGTATCAATTGTTGTTATTTGGTTTGCTTGCTCTTGCAGGTTTATAAATTGGTTTATAACATTTAGCCACTGGGTAAACGCAGGGCGTGCATCAGTTAATAAAATGCGCTCTGCTTCGTTTAGGTTTCCAGTACTTTTAGCGTTTATAACACCTTGAATAAAAGGCTGAGTGCGTTGCTCTATTTGATTTATTTTATTAAGTAATGATTGCTCTTCACTCGACATTTTGTCGGTAAGGTCGCGCATTGCGCGGCTAGATGTTTGGTAAAAAGCATCTAGCTCTTTTATGTTATTTAAAACAGTGCGTAAATTGTTTTGGTCGGTAATTAACACTACATCGCGCACGGCTATGGCTCTGTCGTGTACGCTGCCTCTAAAGTTAATAGCGTAACGCTGTTTTACCGAGTTTACGTCGGTCATGTGGGTAATGTTATTATTAATGAGGCTAACGCGGGAAATGCCAATGATGGTTAAAATAAGCATCATTGATAAAATTACGCCAAAACCGGTCGCTAAACGCATGTTTATTGTCATGGATGATTCCAAGTTTGAGTTAATACCAGTAAGGGGAGCCAGCATTATTAGTGATAATTTCAAAATAATATCGGCATTATGCCCTATAAACTGAAGCTTTATTAGCAATAAGGGGGTATTTGTTAATTTAGTTTACAAGCGTAACTTTAGTGGGGTTGTTTTACAGGTATATTTTACTGACATATTTATAGGCATAAAAAAGGGGCTAAATGCCCCTTAGTGTTACATAAAAAGATTATATAAAAGTAGTTAGTCGTACTTTGCTTCTAGCTCATTCGCTGTATGAAACTTCTCATGGCTTTGTAATTGCTCGTCGTATTTAACGAGGTTTTTAAAGTGCGCTAATTGACCTGAATTTTTAACAATTTCAACAATAAACGACATCATAAAATCAGCGCCCGTTAGGGTATCGCCCACTAAATAACGCTTACCTTCAAGGCGGTCGTTAAAGTAGCTAATTACTTTAACTGTTTCGGCGTCGGCATAGCCCTCTAAAAACTGCGTTTTAGCGCCGTCTTTTAGTACAAACATTTTAAGTAAAAGTGGCAAAATTGCTGAGCTTTCTGCAAAGTGTAGCCATTGCTGATAATCAACGTATTCAGCGGTATCTACTTTTGGTGCAAATTTACCGTTACCGTATTTAGTAATAAGGTAGTCGGTAATAGCGCCTGATTCAGCAATAATTAGGCCGCCGTCTTCAATCACTGGCGACTTACCAAGTTGATGTATATGCTTTAATTCGTCAGGAGCTAAGAAGGTGTCTTTATTGCGCTGATAAGCCACAATTTCGTAATCAACATTTAGCTCTTCTAAAAGCCAAATTACGCGTTTTGAGCGTGACTTATTTAAATGGTGTAGTTTGATCATGTCAGTCCTTTTGAGCTTATAAGGGCTAAGCCCTTATAAGCTATTTAAATTAAAGAGGGTTATTAATTTTAACCACTGTTTTACCAAAGTTTTTGCCGCATATCATATCGTTGAACGCGCCTACTGTATTTTCGATGCCTTCTACCATGTGTTCACGGTATTGAATTTTTCCGTCTTGCAGCCATTTTTGCATGTCTTGTGCAAACTCGTCATAACGGTCGCCGTAATCATCAAAAATGATAAAGCCTTGCATTTTAATACGCTTAGTAAGCAATTGACCCATTAGCATACCTAAACGGTCTGGGCCTTCTGGCAAGCTAGTGGCGTTATATTGCGATACTAAACCACACAGTGGTACGCGTGCTGCGGTATTTAGTAGTGGTAGTACGGCGTCGAATACTTTACCGCCCACATTTTCGTAGTAAACATCAATGCCTTTATCACAGGCTTTTTCTAGCTGTTCTTCAAAGTCATCTGCTTTATGATCAATACAGGCATCAAAACCTAGCTTTTCAACAGCATGTGCACATTTTTCGCTACCACCAGCAACACCCACTACTTTACAGCCTTTAATTTTAGCTATTTGACCAACCGTTGCGCCCACCGGGCCTGTTGCTGCTGCAACAACTACGGTTTCGCCTTCATTAGGCTGGCCAATATCAAGTAAACCCATGTACGCGGTAAAGCCAGGCATACCCATAATACCTAATGCGTAAGAAGGATTAGCAGGCTCTTTACCTAATTGCATTAAGCCTTCGCCATTGGTAATGGCGTAGTCTTGCCAACCAGTGTAGGCAAGTACCCACTCGCCTTCGCTAAATTTATCGTTTTTAGATTCTTCTACTTGGCACACTGTTGCGCCAACCATTACATCGCCAATATTAACTGGGTCAGCGTACGACTTAGCATCACTCATGCGACCACGCATATACGGGTCTAGTGATAGGTAAATAGTGCGCAGTAAAACTTCGCCGTCTTTTAATGCAGGAAGCTCTACCGTTTTTAATTTAAAGTTTTCGTCTGTTGGAGCGCCATTAGGGCGTGATTCAAGAGTAAGTTGGCGACTAGTCGTAGACATATAAGATCTCCTATTAATATAAATAAACTACTTACCGAATGTTTACGCTTTAAAAATCGTGTTCAGCTAAACAATAATGCGCGCTAAGTAGTATAAGCATGTACAAATTTGTACCTTATAACAGGAGTTTTGGGCGGGGGACTGGTAATTCAACCCTTATAGGCAGAGTATTTATTCTAAATACTTTATTTAAGCTTGCTAAAAATGTGGCTATTGTAAAACACGCCGTTTTTATAAATGGCCTGTTTAAGCACAGCCTCGGCCTCAAAGCCATTATTAGTGAGAGCTTTCATTGAGCCTATATTACCAGCAAATACGGCACCAAAAATTCTATTTAGGTTCGATTGCGCAAACGCTTCTTCGCAAATAAGTGCAATAGCGCGAGTAATAATACCTTGCCCCCAGTAGGCTTTATTTAGCCAATAACCAATTTCTCCACTGCGGCTATACTCAAACTCCCCTGGGGTTATGCCAATACAGCCTGCAAATTGCTCATTTACAACAATGGCCTTAACCGTTGCATCAATTACGCCATTTTTTGAGCCTTGGTTTATCCACCAATCAGCATCGGCTTGCGTATACGGAAACGGAATTTTTGACGATAAATACCGTGTTACCCGCTCATCGTTTAAGGTTTTAATAATGTGTGGCGCATCGTGCGGTTGAAAATCTCTGAGCGTGATCATAGCGATAGCTAATTATTAGTTGAATACACGATAACTTAGCAATCATTTAAACCTTGTACAATCATTAAGATTAAACGGTTTACGGCTATTACTTTGTTTTAAAGTACTCTAATATAAGCAAAATATTACACCTGTTTAGATGCCATTATGCACCCACATATAGCCGCCCTTTATAATAGTGCCCAAAAGCCAAGCCGTTTAATTATTGGTTTAATGAGTGGTACCTCGTTAGATGGGCTCGATGTTGCACTGTGCAAAGTAACGGGCGCAGGCTTAAATACACACATTGAGGTTTTAAATTTTACCACCGTTGACTACAACGACGACTACAAAACCAAAATAAAGCAGGTATTTGCTAAGCGCGAATGCGATTTAGAGCTAGTTACCTTACTGCACCCTTGGGTAGGTAAACTCCATGGCGATATGGTTAACCAGTGCTTACATACTTGGCAAATAAACCCAGCAAATATTGATGTAATAGCCAGCCACGGGCAAACCATTTACCACTGCCCGCAGTCGCAGCATAACCATAAAGACTTTAATAACGGCACCTTACAAATTGGCGATAGCGACCAAATAGCCGTTACTACCGGTATTACTACCATTGGTGATTTTAGGCAAAAACACATAGCCGCAGGAGGCGAGGGCGCACCACTGGCGGTGTATGGCGATTATTTATATTTTTCGAGCGCTGTTGAAAGTCGGATTTTGCTAAACATGGGCGGCATAGCTAACTTAACATTTTTACCTAAAAATGGCGATGCAAACGGTGTGTTTAGCGCCGACATTGGCCCCGGGAATACCATTATGGATGCGTACGTACAGCAACATTTTAAAGATATGCATTATGACGATGGTGCAAAAATAGCAAAAGCAGGTACGGTAAATACGCCATTATTGAGTGCATTGTGTAATAACGCATTTTTTAAACTCCCAATGCCTAAAACAACTGGCCCAGAGGTATTTAACTTAGCGTATTTAAACGCCGCACAGCAGCAAACACATACTCAGCATTTAAGCCATGGAGATGTTATGGCTACTTTAAATACCTTTACTGCCACAGTAATAGCAAGCGCATTAAATGAGTGTGCAGAGCGCGCACAAAATTGTGTGGTGTATGCAAGTGGTGGCGGTATTCATAACCCGTTACTAATAGCGCAACTTACAGCGCTTTGCCCACGTATTAAGGCTTTTAAAAACACCGACGATTTAGGTATAAACCCTGATGCAAAAGAGGCTGTGTTATTTGCTATTTTAGCAAACGAATGCCTAGCCGGTGAGCAGCAACACCTAAGTAATACTGCACAAGGTATTGCGGGAGTTACTATGGGTAAAGTAAGTTTTGCTGATTAAGGTTTTATAAGTAGCGTCGCGTAATTTAAGTACAGCCAGCACTAAAACAGTGATAAAAACGTAGATCCCATACTCGCAAAGTAACCACGAATACCTTGAGGCTTAGCATGTTCAGTTGTTATGTGCTCAGGAATATAGCCTTGCTCAAATGCTTTAATGTACACATCGAGTTGTTGGGTTTCTTTTAAGGTCGTGTTTTTTCCGTGCAGCATCATTTGCACTACAAAACACTGGCTTTGTGTAATGTTACTTAAAGTTAGGTTTACAGTACCAGATTCAAGGTCTGCATTGCTCAGCGTTTTTTCAGTAAAATACTGCGCCCCACGTGCACTGGGCTGCGTAGCACTTAGTGAAATAACATCGCTCTCATTTGCGCCATCAGGCAACACACATTGCAGCGTAACATTATGCGCAGCACAGGCTTTTAGTGATAGTTTTTCATATTCCATAGCGTGGCTCATCGCCGCAGACATAGAATCATCAAATGATTGCTGTGCAAATGTTAGTTGCACTAGTGGTGTACTCATTTTACTTAGTCTTCTTGATTATAAAAAATACAGTTCGAGTTTGAATTATCATCTATTTTGATTGCACTTTTATGACAAATTGCACTTAATCGGATAATCACTGTTTTTTGATCAAAAAAGATCGCTATAAGCAAAGCTGTTTTAGTAACTTATGAGGAACAAGAGAATTGTATCGAGCGGTTTCAATAGCGATTACTTTATATAAAACAAAGCAGTCATTAAAACAGTTAAGAAGTATTTAGCTGCTTAGAAATAATATTTAAAAGCTCTTCAGCATCACTATATTCAATTTGAACTGCTCTGCTTATATCTAGTACTAAATTGTCTACTTTGGACTCTACATTGAACAATTTTTCATTAATGAACGAAAGAACTTCTGCGTTAGCGATGTTGCAAGCATCAGTGGCTAGTTTCATTGTGCTCGCTTTATGTTCATCATAGTCTTGTGCGTCCATAAAATCATCTTCATAAAGTGAGTCTGCGATAGTAGGTATTTTTGAGTAGTGCCTAGTAAGATAAAAAATATCCATTGCGTCTTTACGTCTAACGCCATGCTCCCTTTCTAGCCATGAGATTAACTTCAACAGTAGCATTCCAGCAGGCGATGCAACTTTAATATTAAGGTTGGGGCTATTGGCAATTTTTACGTCAAGTGCATGTTTAAATGCCTCGTTAAAGCCTGTTACTGACATTCCAATATCGTGCTGTGGCGGCCAAGTAATAGAGTTACCATCACCAGCAATATTTCCAAATGGAATAATATCAATTTCCCACTTTTCACCGCTAGGAACGGTAGTTACTAGTTGGTGTACTTTTGTTTTATCAGGTGTAAAACCATTTTTTAAGAGATGCTCCTTTAACTGTTCAAACTGATCCCAGTTTTGGACTTGTATACCAAAATCAATATCTCTTGTACCTCGCTCAATTGCAGCACCGTAACCATGATGGAGTATAATGTCTCTGGCGGTAGCACCTATGACTAGGTAAGGGATCCCTAATGCTTCAGTTTGGACGTTTATTTTTTGATAAAGGCCAACTAACCCTTGTGGTAATTTACCAACGACATTAAGCGATGTGCTTTTCATAAAACCTCGTTGCGGCATCTATGTTTCTTGCATCTCTACTAGCTAATAAATTGGCATAGATTAAATACGGGTGTACTAAATTAACCTTTGGGCCGACAAGTTTTTCTATGCCTAAAAATGGCTCCACTAAAACTACTTTTGTTAGTGCATCGTTTATATCATCTTCTGCTTTTACTTTTCGTAATCGTGCGGTTTTTAAAATGACTTTTTTATGTTCAGGGTTTACGTAAATTAGATAATTTTTTGCATTTAAATAATTGTCATATTGTTGAACAGCATATTCGCCTCCCCACATCGCTTTTACATT
The DNA here is from genome assembly GCF_015864485.1 of Pseudoalteromonas sp. SWN166. Classification (NCBI taxonomy): domain Bacteria; kingdom Pseudomonadati; phylum Pseudomonadota; class Gammaproteobacteria; order Alteromonadales; family Pseudoalteromonadaceae; genus Pseudoalteromonas; species Pseudoalteromonas sp. SWN166. Next base: position 45,419 of record NZ_JADYXB010000015.1, on the reverse strand, counting down.
ATTTAGTTTAAGTTTTTGTAGTAGCTCTGTGTTATCAGTGGTGAAGATTTCTTGTTTTAATTTAGCTTCAACAGTTACAGGGTAAGCGTCTAACCACTTATCTAGTAAAGCTTTTGAATTGTAGATTATTTTAGTGTGTTGGTCTTTTTGAACTATAAACTCTTGATATATTAAATCGTCAATTACTTGTTTAACCGTTCCCAGTGCAACTTCGGCCACCTTTGCAATTGTGCGCATGGGTTTATTTACTAGCTCCGGCTGCACTAAAAACATAAATACTACTTTCATGCCCTTAGGTTGAAATGCCTTACCTAATTGTTTAGCCAAGGCTATTTTATTATGGGCTTTTTCGGGCTTATTTCCCTGAATATCAATATAAATTGGAGGGCAATTAATATACGTGTTACCAACACAGTCTATAAAAGATATTTTTTGCTCTTTTAATAAGGCTGCTTGATTTGGATTGATGTACTCAGTAATTAATAGGGCATCGGTTATCTGATTCTTTATTTTGAATTCAGCAATATACTTTTGTAAGGTGGTTGTATGTAGGTGTTTTTTGCATTTAATAATTAAATTGCTTTTAACATTAGGCAAAGTGAGTTCGCCCTCAACACACTCTTTTTTAAAAGTTTTATACTCTGCGCCTAAACCTGTTTGCAAGTTTAGTTTTTCAATAGTTGCCTGTATTAGCTCTTGGTTTATCATTTGTTCACTAAATTAGACTGTTCATTATTTATGAACATAGGTAAAAATTGAACGATAGTCAAGTTTTGTTCACTAAACTAATATGTTCATTATTATTGAACAACTACTTTTAATGAACTCGGAGTATGGTAAGTTCTATTGTTTATAAAAGCTCAATATAAATAGCCCCCGTGTTAAACGTAAAAAAGTAGATACCTAATTAGCATCTGCTTTTATATTTAAAAACCACAGTGCTAAGTGCTGCGGTCTTTAATACTTAATTAAACCTATTTAATTAAGCTTGAGGTTTAATTAAATACTTTTCGCCTGTAGCTTGCTTTGAATAAGCGGCAATTGATTGTAAATGTAATACCTCAGCTAGTGACACTTCGTGCGTGTAGTTGCTCGCAAATGTTGTGGTGATTTCGTCTGCAATACGTTTGCGCATTTTTATTACTGTATCTGTGCCTAATTTACCTAAGGCATTAAATAACAAGAATCCGTTTACACCCCATGCAAAACCAAAGTTACGGTTTATTGTGATAGGGCCTCGGTTTAATGCACCATAAATATACACTTGTTTGTAAGTGTCTGAGCCATAAACGCTGTGCTCTTTCATATCGCGTGCAGCTGCAACTTCCATACAGTTAAGAATATCACTTGTTAGTTGGCCGCCACCGATTGGGTCGAACGCTATAGTTGCACCCGTTTCAATTATTGCAGCGGTTAGATCAGCAAGAAAAGTGTCGCTGCTTGAGTTAACAATATATTTTGCACCCATATCGCGCAGTAATTTTTCTTGTTCTGGTTTACGAACAATATTAATTAAATCAACGCCATCAGCAATACAAATACGGTTTAGCATTTGGCCAAGATTAGAAGCTGCAGCCGCGTGAATAATAGCTTTATGACCTTCAGCGCGCATGGTTTCTACCATTGCTAGTGCGGTAAGTGGGTTAACAAAAGATGATGCACCTTCTTTAGCGGTAGTCCCTTCTTTTAGCTCTAGGCAACTTTGTACATTGGCACAAATAAATTGACGATACGTACCACCGCCAATTACAGCAACGGTTTTACCCATTAATGCTTGTGCGGCTGGTGATGAACCTGCTGCTACAACGGTGCCTGCGCCTTCATTACCTACTTGTGTGGCTTTACCTACGCGTGTTTTAAGTGATGGCATAAATTGAGCTGGAACATCGGCAGTAATTACTGGGTTTTCATCAGTACCCGATTGCTTTGCAGTAGACATATCAGCTGCGCTGAATAAAACGCCTAAGTCTGATGGGTTTAATGGTGCAGCTTCAATACGAATAACCACTTCATCGGCACTAGGCTTTGGCATCTCGATGTTTTTTAAGGCAAGTGTTAGTTTATTGTCTTCGCTGATAGTTGAAGTAAGTTGGATATTTTTATCTGTCATTATGTTTGCTCCCACAAAAATGAGTATTGATTACTGTTATAGCTAAGGGCTGTTATAGCTAAAGGCTTCTTATATAGCTAAGGGCTATTTAGCGTTTACTGCTTGAATTTGAGCTTTCACTTTTTGCATAAAGTCAGCCATATTTGCTTGGCGGTCGGCCTCTATGCTTTGGGCAATGGCTAATTGGCTCATTGATTCGCTCCACTCCTTCATGCCAGGAACTTGTGCTAGTACATCCCAATCAAGCTGAGTAGAGCCAAAGGCGCTAACAATGGTGTTTACGTAATAAACGTAAATGTCTGCCATTGTGAATTGCTCGCCTGCAATCCAAGGTGAAAACTTACCTAGCTTGCTTAATGCAGTAACGCCGCGAGTTAATACTTGGCGTACTTCTGTTTTAAGTGCCTCAGGAACTTCATTACCCGAAAATACATAAGGGATGAATCGTCTGCTTGGCAGTTCAAAATAAAGCTCTGCTATTTTCATAATTTGACGTACAACTGCGCGCTCACCTGCATCTTTAGGGTATAGCGGAGTTTGTGGGTACGACTCCTCTATAAAGTCGCAAATAACACTCGACTCTGAAATATTAAGGCCATTGGCTGTGGTTATTGCCGGCACTTTACCTGCAGGACTGATTGCTAATAACTCTTCACTTCCACCGTAAACAAGGTGTTCTTTAAATGGCAGTTGTTTGTGTAAAAGTACATGTTTAACTAGGTTGTAATAATTGCTAGCAGCAAAACCGTGCAAAGTAATCATAAGTCAGCTTTCCTTTATTAACGTGAGGATACTCATTGCCAAATAATGCAATTTTGGTCCCCGTGTTTAAGTTGAACCTATTATTACTTGTTTTAATTTGCTTATATATAAGGGAAAATGCGAATCACTTTTGTCTTTAAGACAATAAAGAATTTTATTTAGTGGAGAAGCGACTTGGATCAACTAAAAGCCATACGGTATTTTATTAAGGTGGTTGAAACGGGCAGTTTTACCAAAGCCGCAAAAGCATTTGGTGTGCCGCCTTCGTCGTTGTCGAGGCGAGTTGCCGATTTAGAAAAAAGCTTAGGAGCAACACTTTTAAAGCGTTCTACCCGCATAGTTAAGCTGACTGAAGTTGGGCAAATTTACTACAGCGATGTACAAAAAATAGTGAACCAGCTTGAGCAAAGCCACGAAACGGTTCGAAGTTACCAAACAACCCCAAAGGGGCGTTTATCTATAAGTTGTATGGTAGGTTTTGGCGATAAAATGCTCATGCCGCTGCTTGATGAATTGAGCGCGTTATACCCTGAAATAATACTCGATGTAAGCTTAAGCGATGAGCTATCGACACTCGGGCGTGACGATGTTGATATTGCTATTCGTGGTGGTTATGCACCCAATGAGCGCGTGATAGCAATAAAACTTATGGATAATGGTTTTATACCTGTGGCGTCGCCCTGCTATTTACAAAAACACGGAGTGCCAAGTAACGCCATGGAATTAAAGCACCATAATGGGCTTTATTTTAAAACGCCTTCAGGGCCAACGCCGTGGTTATGTAAAGTAGATGAGCAATGGCATGACGTTTCTGGGCCTGCGGTCGCTATTTCAAATAACGGGTCGTGGCTTGCCAAAAAAGCATGTAACGGGGAAGGTATTTTAATGTCAACTCGATGGGCACTGGCTTCATATCTTGAGCTGGGTGAGTTACAAGAGCTTAAGTTTGAGCATGAGGTGGCAATAACTCAAAATTCTAATATGGCTGTTTATTTGTTGTATCAAAAACAACGTTATTTGGTACCAAAGGTAAAAGCGGCGGTCGATTTTTTAGTACAAAGAATAAAAGAAACAGGTGAAGGTAGTAAGCAAATAAAATAGCCCTTAAGAGTAAGGTGAGTAGATTAATAGAGTGTCGGATGGCGCTGCGCTTATCCGACCTACGCTTATCTGGTTTATCTTATCTGGTTTAGATTTATGTTTGTTTAACTTATTAATAAATTATTTGTATAAATAATAGGTAAAAAATGCGCCTTTAGGCTAAAGCTTTTAACTAAGCGCCCGATAAGTTACTTAATAGGGTTTAGCGATTAAGGATAATCATGGTTAATAATATATTAGGCAGTCAGGCTAATCTAAGCACTATGCTTGCCCAATCAGTTAATAACGCCAACCAAACATCTGCGACACCTTCACTGCATAGCAGTGGCGACCTTCAAGCTATTAATGATTTACAAACTAACGCGCCTAAAATAACCGACGAGTTATTAAGCCAGCTAAATGATGAAACGATTTACGAAACAATAAGTAGCAATCAAAAAGTAGGGGATATTTTACAACAGCAACTTACCTCGCTATTTATTATTACAAGCACGCCTAGCACGCTTAACTATAAACTCTCCGATGAAGAACTCGCCCTGCGCACCGTAATAAGTTCTCAGCATGAGGGGTTATTAAAAAATGAAAACAGCACCCAATTAATTGAGCGATTAAATACATCCGTTAAAAATATTCAGGGTGCTTATGCTAATACCAGCGATATTTTATCAAGCTTGGGGCAACTTGGGCATGAGCAAAAAACGTTTTTAGCCTCAAGCCAGCAACGTGTTGAGCGCACGCTTAATCCATACATGGAAAGTGCTAACCGTAGCAAGTACGAGGATGACGATAATTATTTATTTGAGCTCTCGGTAAAAACCAAAGAGGGTGATGTAATAAATATCACTTTTAATTCGTCACAAGGCTTTGATGAAAAAACGGGCGAAGCCGTTGATGGCTTTGGCATAAGTTACGAAGTAAATGGCGATTTATCTGAGGCTGAACATGCGGCTTTAACGCAGGTTATGGCGGGTGTTGGCGAAATGGCCGATGAGTTTTTTAAAGTGAGTGAAAACTCATTTAATCCTATTATAGTGCCAAACCAAACAGACATGAGTTTAGACTTTTTAGCAGGCTTTAATAGTGAGCAGCTAGCGGGTTTTAATGTGTCGTTTTCAACAACGCAAAATGATGCGCTTGATACAGGCGAAAACACGCTTGATTTAAGTTACTCAATAGATGAAGCGACAAATCAACAAGCACTTGTGTTTAAGGCTGAGAATGGGAAAAACGAAATCGACTTTGCACTCGATATGTCGACCATTGGCGCTAAAGACACACAGCAAATGCAGCAGTATTTAGCGTCCCTCGATCAAAGCTTAGAAGATAGCCGAGTAATCAGTACCGAGGATAGTAAAGACTCGGCATTTGGTCGTAAAGGGGATGAGACAATGCAGCAAGGTTTTGCATTATTTAAAGGCGCTTTTACAAGTATGTCGTCAGCGGCTGAACGTTATAGCAATATTGAGTCGCTTGCAGATAAGCAATTTAATGACGGGCGCGCTATGGTTGCCGATTTAGTTGATAACATGATCGCAAACGATCCCCGTTACCAAGGGCTTGGTAATAAAGCACCCAATACATTGGGGGCGGGTGTGTCTAAGCTCGCTGATTTTGATGCTACGTTTTCTTACGCACTGGATGGCGGTGACTATCAGCCTAAAAGTACCATTGAGCTAAGCCAAGCGACTGAGCAAACCCAATTAGGCGAGCTTAGCGGTTTAACACAAAGTAAAAATGTAAGTAGCCACTTTGATTATCAATACAGTCGCCCCGACTACTACGACAAAGAAGAGAGTTATAACGTAGGTACCGCAGTTAAAAATAAAGAACTTGTGGGGCTTGACCAGTCTCACGAAGTTGATGTTGATACAAAAATGTATGCGTTTAACCCTCAAACAAATCAATACGAGCTGCAAATGGCGATGCAAGAGCAAACCATTAGTAAAAGTGACATTCGCTTAATTGACGATATTTGGCTTGAAGAAAACGAAAACAGCTACAACATGAATAAAAAAGAGCGTGTTGAGAGCGACGAAAAGCAAGACGACTTTAAAACAACCAGCAGTCATTCTCATAATAAGTTAGTTACCTTAATTGGTGATTTAGACAAGCTGGCTGAAAATAAAGACATAAGGCGAGAATATTTAACTAACTTATCGCAAGTTAACTTTTTTATGGATAAAAAGTAACGCCTTAGAATTATTCACTCCGCGCTCAATATTGGGTATAGTCGTTTAATACCTAATTTAATACCTAATTTAATACTTAATTAAATACCTAATTAAAGAGTACCTTATGTTTAAACAATTAATTTTATTGTGTGCTTTAAGCATGCCGCTTGTAAGCTGCGCTGCTACGGCGCCATTTTCGGGCGAGATAAGTACGCAAGAACTGCTAAGCGACTACAACAAGTTTAACGAGCAATACAAAGCGTATACACCAACAGCACAAGATATAGCCCTAATGCAAAAGCTAGAAGGCAAAGAGCTTATTGTATTATTTGGTACGTGGTGCCACGACAGTGAGCGCGAAGTACCAAAGCTGATTAAGTTACTTGATGCGTCTAAAGTTGAACTTGCAAGCATTGAATATGTGGCCGTAGGTTACAACAAGCAAGACGATGCAGGCATTGCACAGGCTCACGACTTACAATACACGCCTACATTTATTGTTAAACAAAATGGCAAAGAGTTAGTACGCGTAATTGAAAAACCAACGGGTACATTGGCACAAGATTTAACGCAGGGTTTGTAAGTAGAAATTTGGGATATGAGATTACCGAATTTAGCTAATAGACTTATAAGTTAGCTGTTGGGTTATTATGAGTGATCTCTTAATATTATAATGTGTGAAGGAAATTTAGCCCCCTTGGCTTTTAGCCACTTAAGTAATGCATCTCCCCCTGTAGTGGTCAATAAAACTTGGCCACAATTTTAGAATCTTTGTATCTAATCTCAGATTCATCTGGCGCTAAATCTGAATTATAATGATGTCGCCTAACGTTGTTACAATATCCGTCGATATAGCAGTAATGCTATAATTAGCATCTTTAAAGTTTTCATACCGAACCTTCGGCATCCATTCTGTTTTAAAGCTTCTAGAAAATCAGTCCATTGGCGCATTGTCCCAACAGTTTCCACTGCTATTCATACTTTACTTACATTTACTTATTGAACATACGCGACTTACAGATCGAGTTTAGATTCACTCACATAATCACTATTCACTAAACAGGCTTTTTTCAAATGCTTGCGCAGCATGAGAAGAGGGTCTGTCTTTGTAGTGTAATTGGTATAATGGTCTTGATAACTCGACGTTATTTGGCTGTTTTAGCCGTGTTAATTTACCTAATTGTACTAAATCCTCAGTGACTACGTTAGGCAATAAAGCAACGCCCATTCCTTGTGCTACTGCTCTTGCTATTGCTTCATTACTTCCGAGTTGCATACAGTTTTTTGCTGTAATACCGTGTTGCTGTAGTAACTTAACCGACACCTCTAAAGTGCCAGAGCCAGGTTCGCGTAGTAGCCAAAATTGTTTGTTTAACCATGCTTTTAAGTTTTTAGCGGGTTTTAAATTACTCGGTATAACCACACTCATTAAATCATTTTGCCAGTGCTTACTTATAATATGCGGCTCGGTGGGTGTGCCCTCAACGAGTGCTAAATCGATGGTGCATTCAAGTAGTGCGTGCTCAATTTGCGCGGTATTAGCCACTTGTACTTCTACTTTTATATGTGGGAACTGGGCGCAAAATTTAGCTAAATAAGGTGGCAGCCAATAGCTGGCAATGGTGGTGCTGGTGCCTATAACAAGTGTGCCGCGCTTAAGCCCTGTGCGCGATTTAATATCGTCAATGGCGGCTTTTTCGATAGCAAAAATACTACGCGCATGTTCAAAAAGCGCTTGCCCGCCTTCACTTAAAGTGAGTTTTTTGCCTTTAGATGCACGTTCAATAAGTTGTATGTTTAGTTGATACTCAAGCTCTTTTAGCGCTTTAGATACCGCCGGCTGGCTTATAAAAAGTGCCTCGGCTGCGCCTGAAAAACTACCAAGCTTTGCTACCGTATAAAACACCCTAAGTGCATGTAAATTCATTGCGCCTCTCAAATTACATAACCTTAAGTTATCGAATCATGATTTTAATATATTGGAGTTATATTTTGGCCTTTATTAAAATGAAGTCAACTAATTAGAGTTGTTTGATTGAGGGAATATTATGCTTAGCGCTATTAAAAATGGGTTACAGCCTTTAGGTGTTAACACTAAACAGTATGGTGACTCTCGCTGGTGGATTGGCATGTTACTGGTTATAGTACTTGCGGGCGTTGCTGTTGCGCTTAGTAAATTACCAATAATGCAAACTGCGCAATTTAGCTCACTCACCATTGGTATTGTGGTTGGTATTATTGTGGGTAACAGTATTTTTTCGCGTATAGCGACTCATACCGATGTGGGTGTTGATTACGCTAAAAGTATTTTGCTCAAAGCGGGCGTTGTGTTGTTTGGTTTTAGAATAACCTTTACGCAAGTCGCGGGCGTTGGTTGGAGTGGCTTACTAACCGACATTGTTATACTTGTTGGTACATTTATATTAGCAATTCAACTTGGCAAACGTGTATTTAAGCTTGATGAGCAAACAACCATACTAATAGGCGCGGGTAGTTCTATTTGCGGTGCTGCAGCGGTAATGGCAACCGAGCCTGTTATAAAAGCACAGGCGCATAAAGTATCAGTAGCGGTAGCAACGGTGGTGGTGTTTGGTACGCTAAGCATGTTTGCCTACCCAATAATGTTTGAATATATGGGGCTGAGCGAGCACGCATACGGTATTTTTGTAGGCTCAACCATTCATGAAGTAGCACAAGTGGTTGCAGCGGGCACAGCTGTAAGCGCTAATGCGGCCGACACAGCTGTAATAGAAAAAATGCTAAGAGTGATGATGCTTGCGCCATTTTTAGTGGGTTTATCATTTTGGAAAAGTAAAAAAAGAGCAAAAGCAGGTAATGCAGCAAGCAGTGAGGGCGATAAATCAGGTATTACTATCCCTTGGTTTGCGGTGTTATTTATAGTGGCAAGTGGTGTGCATTCACTCTCTATTATTCCTCAAGTGACTACAAACGCAGTTGTTTGGTTTGATAATATATTACTCACCATTGCGATGGTGGCTTTGGGTTTACGCACACATGTTGGGGCAATTCGCCAAGCGGGTATTAAACCGCTGTTACTGGCGCTGTGTTTATTTTTGTTTTTAACGTTAGGCGGCTTTGCCATTAATATAGGTATTGCTGAGTTGTTTTAAACGTTGCTTTGCAAAAGTTGATTGGTTTAAATTGGCCAATCAACTTCGTTTAAGTTATCCAGCTGCGCGCTGGTATTTTTATTACCTTGCCACTTATTAGTGTAAATACCGTGCGGATCGAACTGCGCGGTTTGCTTTTGTATATTAAAGTGCCTACCGCCACGCGGATCTACGCCCACGCCCGCTATATATTGCCAGTTGCCCCAATTAGCTGCCACGTCGTAATCAATCAATTGCTGTTCAAAATAAGCCGCGCCATAACGCCAATCAAGGCCAAGTTCGTTAACTAAGCAGCTTGCTGCAACTTGCCTTGCTCGGTTTGATATATAACCAGTGGCATTAAGCTCATTCATAATGGCATTGACCAATGGGAAGGGTGTTGAGCCATTACACCACGCAGCAAAGCGGTTTGGCATAAACGTTGTTAGGGGTTTGGTTTGTTTTTGGCCTTTAAAGCTAAATAAGCTGTTGCCCGCATTGAGTGCATGCCATTTAAAATACTCTCGCCATAGCAATTCAAACTTAATCCAATAAGTAGATTCGTTTGCGATATGTTTATGTTCGTACTCTTCAACCGCTTTATAAACTTGCCGTGCACTTACACAGCCAAAGGCAAGCCAGGTACTAAATTTTGTGGTGTTATTAAAGCCATCAAGCTCGTTTCGAGTTATTTTATAGGTACTTGGCAGTAAGCCCGAAAAGTACTGCGCTAAATGAGCTTGCGCACTTTTAAATCCGCCGTGCATTATCGCGTTGTTGTCATCAGTATGTTCAGTAAGCTCAATTGGTTTGGCCGCACATAATGTTATAGGTTGAGGGAGTAAACCTTCAGGTAACATTGAGAGAGTTATAGGTATATTGGCTGCCTCTACCTTTTTACGAAACGGGGTAAAGCTTTTGGGTAGCTCGTTTAAATCAAAAGGTAGGTCGCTTTGTTTAAATAGGGTGTCTTGCAGCACGCCTGTAAATTTTGTATTTGGGCTATGCGCTTTAAGTAAACTTATTTGGCGTTGCTCGTACAAACCGATTTGCTTGCTAAATACAACTTCATCAATGTTTAGATCATTTATACGCGCTTTTAAAAGCGCTATTGGTTCACCTTCAAGCACGTGCAGTGTTTGCCCGTGTTCAGTAAGTGCTTGTTGTAGTTCATACAAGCTTTGCATTAAAAACTGTTGTTTATGCACACCATAGGGTTTTTGTTGGTAGTTATTACTTTTAAACCAATGCGGATTTATTACAAATACAATATCGAGTGCACATTGCTGCGACGCAAGGTCACTAAAAATAGGGTTGTCGTCTATTCGTAAATCGTTTTGTAGCCAATATAAAATGCGTTTGCTCATACTTATGCTCTGGTTTTTGTAATCATTAACTTTACGAAGTAAAAGCGGGTAGGGATTAGTTTTGAGATGGTTAATAGACTTTTAAAAAGAGGCGATTATTAAACCGCCTCTTAGCTTATTGAAGTATTGTTTTTAAATAGCCGATTTTTGCTCTGCTATCCAATCGTTTATTACATCCTCAAGTACTGACATAGGCAATGAACCTTGGCCGATTACGGTGTCGTGAAAGCTGCGAATATCAAACTTAGCACCTAGTTCTTGTTCAGCTTTTGCGCGTAGTTCGCGTATTTTTAGCTCCCCCATTTTGTACGAAAGCGCTTGGCCTGGCCATGATATATAACGATCTATTTGATCCTCCACCGCGCTTTGTGGCAATGCAGTGTGATCTGCCAAGTAGTCTATTGCCTTTTGGCGGCTCCAGCCAAATGCATGAATACCTGTATCAACAACAAGCCTCACTGCGCGCCACATTTCGTAACCTAAACGACCAAAGTCGCTATAAGGGTTTTGATAAAAGCCGGCTTCTTTGCCTAAGCGCTCGGTGTAAAGCGCCCAGCCTTCGCCAAATGCTGAGTGGCTAAGTGTGCGTCTAAACTGGGGCACGTCTAACTCCATTGCAATGGCGTTTTGTAAATGATGCCCTGGTATTGCTTCGTGTAGGCTAAGTGCTTCTAAATTATATAAAGGTTGTAGCTTAGGTGTTGAGGCTAAAAAATAAGTACCCGGTGAGCGATTATCAGCCGGTGGCATATAAAACGCGCCACGACTCGCTGAGCCTTTTATTGTAAAGGTGTTACGTGGTAAATGGCCAAAGTAGGTGGGTAACTTGCCATACATTTTTTGCGTTATAAAAGCTGTTTTTTCAAGTAAGTCTTGCGCGTCTGTTGCGTAAAATTGCTCATCGGTTGCTAAAAATTCTAAAAACTCAGCATAAGTGCCATCAAAGCTTACTTTATCAATAATGTTTTGCATCTGCGTTTTTATACGCGCCACTTCTTTTAAGCCAAGCTCGTGTATTTGCTTGGGTGTGGCATTGGTTGTGGTGTAATAATTTACCGCATATTTATAATACTCAAGCCCGCCTTTAACGCTTGAAATACCTGGCTCTGCTCTACAGTTAGGCATGTAATCGTTTTCAAAAAAGTCGTAAAAGTGCTGATAAGCTGGTACTACTTTTGAGCTAATTAAGGCTTTAGCTTTGTTTTGGTATGTGGCCTTTTGCTCTGCTGTAAATGTATTTGGTATACGGGTGAAGGGCTCGTATAAGGCGCTATTTTCAGGTTGCTTAACTATATGAGCGTTAATGCTCTGGCTGTAATTTTCAAATGTTTTGCAGTAGTGGGTGTAACCCTTTTCAATGCCTTCCTTCATCAAGTTAATGTTTTCTTGATTAAAGCGAGGATAGTCGGCAAGGCTTACTAAAAATGCGTTGTAATCATCAGGCGTTAAAAATGCCATATTAGCCGGCGCTTCGGCAAAGTAGGTATGCCAACCACTTAAAAAGTTAACCTGAAAATACTTATCTTGAAAAAGGTAACTTTGCTGCTCTGTTTCACGCTCGTATTTAAATAAGCGGTAGTTCATTAGTTGCTCGTTGTTGAGCGTTTTTGGGTCAATGCTGGCTAAGCTTTTTAGTACGCTGTTGTTATAAGCTTGGCGCTTTGCAATAGCTTGCTCGCTCCAACTTGGTAGTGTGCCACTGGGTTTCCAACCGTCTGGGTCGGTACGAAAGAATATTTTTTCGACTTTTGCGTTTTGCCAGTGGCTATCAATAATCGTTTTTAAGTCACTGTTACTATCGGCAATGCTTGGCAATGATGTAACCGCCAAGCAAATAGCTAAAATACTTTTTTTAAACATAATCATCCATTTATTGCGCGTTAATTTTTATTAGTTTTCGCGTATTTATCGTTTTTGTTTTTAATATAGTACCAAGTTAACTTTATTAATGCGCTTAATTTTATAACCTGTAACTATTGGTTTTTCTTTTTGATTGAACAAATTTCACTGTGCAAGTGAGTGGCGCACTAGTTTATTGCTTTATCAGCGTTTAGAATGATTAAAACTAATTATAATAAAGGTCGTCATGTTTAATAAAGTAATAGCGCTGATTGATGAAGCGAATAATCAAGATCCTAATAGCGAACAACACAATGGCGAAAATTTCCCAAAAGAAAGTTTATACGCCTTACGCATGAGCGAAATGCTAACTCGCTTTAAACCCGATGGCGATGAACTTATGCAAATTGCAGTGCGCGCACAGCATATTCAGCGTTGGAAGTCGCCACGTAGTGACTTTGAAATGAATAAGCAGGGTTATCATCAGTGGCGCAGTGCTCTTTATATATTTCATGCAAGTAGTGTTGTTACGCTTATGCAGCAAGCTGGTTACGGTGAGACTGAGCAAAACCGTGTTTACGATGCGGTTGCTAAAAAAGATATTAAACGTAACCCAGACAGCCAATTAGTAGAAGATGTAGCAAGCCTTGTATTTATTGAGCATTACATGCTTGGTTTTGCCAATGCAAAGCCAGATTACAATGTAGAAAAATGGATTGGTATTATTCGCCGTACATGGCAAAAAATGTCAGATGAGGCACACGAGTTTGTACTTACAGGTAATATTACGTTACCCGCGCCGCTAGTTGGGCTTATTCATAAAGCGCTTGAATAAATAATAAAAGTATAAAAATAAAAAAGGAATTTTAAATGTATTGCCCTAGAACTAATACGCCACTTGAGCCTTTACTTGTTGGCGGTTTTACTGTCTTTACGTCAGCTCAAGGCGGCGTATTTTTTGATAACAGCCAAATTTTTAAGTTTAGCTCGCCAGAGTTAAAGCACGGTGAGGTATTACTTAAATATTTGAGTGATCATATCGAGAGTGAATACGATGTATCGCTACGAATTAATTGTCCAAAGTGCATAAGCATTGTGATGATGCGCAGGTATTTTTCGCCAGTAAAGGCTGTCGAAATAGACGAATGCCCAGGCTGTGCAGGCATATGGCTTGATAGCGGCGAGCTGGCAAAAATACACGAAAACCATTTAACACCTAAAGAGCGAAAGCTATTAGCTCATGAAATGGCAACCAATCATGGCTTTATAACTATTAAATCACCTACTTCTAGGTTTACGCCAACTAATAAAAATGCACATGAAGCCACGGTGGAGAACTTAGTGCGCTTAGCTTTACTTGGTTTGTAACTCTTAATAACATATTAAAACAAAAACGGCGTACTAAAAAGTACGCCGTTTTTATTGTAATAAACTAACTCTTGAAAAGTTTATTTATTACGGTTTTCTTTAGCAAATGCACGTATTTTACGCTTTTGCGACAGTGTTACTTTATTAACACGACCAGCAAATGGGTTTTCACCTTCTCTAAATTCGATTTTGATAGGTGTGCCCATAATTTTAAGCGCTTTACGGTAGTAGTTCATCAGGTAGCGTTTATAACTATCTGGTAAATCTTTAACTTGGTTACCGTGAATAACAATACGTGGTGGGTTATAACCACCGGCATGCGCATATTTGAGCTTAACACGACGACCACGAACAAGTGGCGGCTGGTGATCGGCTTGAGCCATGTCCATAATACGACGTAACATTGCAGTACTTATACGTTTAGTCGCTGATTCATACGCTTCGTCAACAGACTCGAATAAATGACCAACACCTGTACCGTGTAGTGCAGATATAAAGTGTAGGCGTGCAAAGTCAATAAACCCTAAACGGCGATCGAGCTCTGATTTAATACGATCTTTAACGTAATCGTCTAAGCCATCCCATTTGTTCACTGCAATTACCAATGAACGACCTGAGTTAAGAGCAAAGCCTAATAAGCTTAAATCTTGATCAGAAATACCATCGCGAGCATCAACAATCAATAACACAACGTTACAATCTTCGATTGCTTGAAGCGTTTTAATGACAGAGAACTTTTCAACTACGTCGCTTACTTTTTTACGCTTACGAACACCTGCGGTGTCAATTAACACATACTCTTTTTCATTTCGAGTCATCGGAATGTAGATAGAGTCACGTGTTGTACCAGGCATGTCGTATACAATTACGCGATCTTCACCCAGTATACGGTTTGTAAGCGTTGACTTACCAACGTTAGGACGACCAATAATCGCAAGCTTGACAGGTTTGTCTGCAAATGCCTGGTGATCGGTATCGCTGTCTTCATCTTCTTCGTAAAGATTAATAAGCTCTTCGTCATCGCCTGTTACGTCTTCGTCTTGTGCAGCTAATTCAGCAATAAGCGGCTGAAGTGTTTGCTCAAGTAATAACGTAATACCACGGCCATGCGATGCAGCAATATGATGAATTTCACCTAATGATAATTGGTAAAATTCAGCACAGTTTGAATCTGCATCAATACCATCGGTTTTATTAGCAACAACAAAACACTTTTTATCTTGCTTGCGCAAGTGATTAGCAATTGCTTGGTCAGCTACGGTCATACCTACACGAGCATCTACTAAAAACAGAACAATGTCGGCTTCTTCAATGGCTAGCAGAGATTGATCTGCCATTTCGATTTCGATGCCTTCTTCTGAGCCATCAATACCGCCCGTGTCTACCACGATAAATTCATAGCCATCGTAACTAGCTTGGCCATATTTTCTATCTCGTGTTAAACCTGGAAAATCGGCTACGAGTGCATCACGAGTACGTGTTAAACGGTTAAATAATGTGGATTTGCCCACATTGGGTCGCCCAACTAGAGCGATCACGGGAAGCATAAACTACCTCTTTAAAAAACAACAAAAGGCTTCGCAGTGCGAAGCCTTAAAAAAACCATATGACTATTAGTAACTTAGTTTGGTATTTTTACCATACTAACTTCACCATCACGGGTGTATAAAATTAGCTTATCGTCGGCAACAACTGGCTCAACAAAAAAGCCCGAGCTGTCAAAGTCTTCACGAGATACTAGCTCGCCAGTTTCTTTATTTAGCCAATGTAGGTTACCTTCTTGGTCGCCTAAAGCTAAGTGGCTACCTGCAACTGCAGGCCCTGTTAGGTACCAACCACGTAGAGCGGGTTGGCTCCAACGTTCAATACCTGAATTTTTATCTAATGCGTAAATAACACCATCGCTATCTACTAAATAAATTGTTTGTGCATCCATCGCAATTTCGCGGTAGCTGCTGTACTCACGTTTCCATACAACATTGCCAGAGCGAATATCTACAGCAGCTAAGTTGCCGTTGTAAGCTATAGCGTAAGCGTATGGACCGCTAATAAGTGGTTGAGTGTCTACGTCAACTAGGCGTTCAAATTCTGATGCGCCTTTAGCAACCGCAATTTCTGCGCTCCATGCTGAGTAACCACTGTCTGAAATTAATACGCTTAGCTTGCCTGTTTCAAGGCCTACTAATACACCACCGTTAGCAACGGTTGGCGAGCTTTGTCCGCGTAATGTTAGTGGTGGAACTTCTTGTTCAAAGCTCCAACGCTCTTCGCCTGTATCTGGGTGAAGGGCTAACAATTTACCAGAGCCTAAATTTACAAATATTAAGCCATCGCCTGCTGTTGGTTTAGACAGTGATTCGCCTGGTACGTTTTTACGCCAAACTTCTTCACCGGTTTCGCGATCAAGAGCAATAATAAAGCCGTGTTCAGAACCTATATAAATTTTACCATAGGCTTGCAAAATACCACCTGATAATTTTGCATTTCCGTTGTTAGCCCAAGGCCAAAATGATAAGTCTTGGCGTACATCGGTTTCCCATTTTGTATCGCCATTATCAAGCGAAAGCGCTTCTACTTGGCCTTCGCGGCTAGCAACATACACAGTATCTTTGTAAACTGCGGGTGTTAAACGAGAAAAATAATGCTCTACGCCATCACCTACAGATTCTTGCCAAACAACGTCAGTTTCAAATTGGTTTACAATTTCAGGAAGTACTAGTTCATCTTCATCATCACTTGATGAACAACCCATCAATGTTGCCATACATAAGGCAAGAGCTGCTGTTGTAAATTTTTTCATGCCTAAAACCTTATGCCGCTGGGCTAGTTACTGCTAGGTCATCTAACTTAATTTGTAATAGTGGGTTACTTGTTAATCCACCCGCATCTATTGCTGCTTGGTATGCAGTACGTGCTTGATCTTTATTACCTTGCTCAGTGTAAATGTCGCCTTTAAGCTCGGCCACGTTTGCATTGAACGCTTCAGGTAATGGTGCATTTAATGTCGTTAATGCATCGTCATATTTAGTTTGCGCAATTTGAACACGTGCTAAACGTGTAATCGCAATTGCTTTTAATTCTGTATTTGGCGTATTAGACACAACCCAGCTTAGCTTTTCGCTTGCTACGTCTAGTTTTTTCGCTTCTACTGCGTCTTTTGCAGCTACAAATGCTGCAAGTGTTGCGTAGTTTGTATCTTTATTTTCGCTAATAAACGCATCAGCTGAAGATAATACATCATCGCTTTCAACAAGTGTTGTATATGAATCTGATGCTTTTTCAGCGGTAGTAATTTGGTTTTGGTTATATGCTTTCCAGCCATATAAGCCACCTAGGCCAACAAGTATACCTAGCGCAAGTGAAATGCCGTTTTCACGGAAAAAGCGTTTAATGGCTTCTGCTTGTTGTTCTTCTGTTGAATAAATGTCCATTCTTACCTCTAATGTTCGCTTAGCCGTTAATAAGCTCAGCTAATAGCGCTTTAGCTTGTTCTAATTCTAATGTGACTTGTTCTTTACGCTCGCGTAAATACTTGATGGTCACAACGCCTTTTTCTAATTCATCTTCGCCAATAATCACTGCAACAAGTGCATCGCTTTTATCAGCACGTTTTAATTGTTTTTTAAAGTTGCCGCCGCCCGCATGTACCATAACGCGCAAACCCGGTACGTCTTTGCGTAGTTGCGCTGCAATTGCAGGTGCTTGAATGCTTGCTTTGTCGCCCATTGCTGCTAAATATACATCAGCATTACGACGAATGTCACCTACACACTCAAGTGCTTGTAGTAATAATACTAAGCGCTCTAGACCCATTGCAAAACCAACTGCTGGCGTTGCTTTGCCGCCAAGTTGTTCAACTAAGCCATCGTAACGTCCGCCAGCACATACAGTGCCTTGTGCACCTAAACTGTCGGTTACCCATTCAAATACAGTGCGGTTGTAGTAGTCTAAACCACGTACTAACTTTTCATTAACCGTATATGAGACGCCAGCAGCGTCTAAACGTTCACATAAATTTGCAAAATGTTCTTTTGATTCAGCATCTAAATTTTCAGACAATTTAGGCGCATCAGTTAAAATTGCTTGTACGTCTGGATTTTTGCTATCAAGTACGCGTAATGGGTTTGAATACATACGACGTTTTGAGTCATCATCAAGCACATCAATGTGTTGCTCAAGGTAGGCTACTAACGCATCACGGTAATCTGCACGCGCTTCGTTAGACCCTAAAGAATTTAGCTCTAAACGAACGTGGTCAGTAATACCAAAGGCTTCCCATAGTTGCGCTGTTAATAAAATAACTTCTGCGTCTATATCTGCTGTAGCAATACCAAATGTTTCTAAACCAAATTGGTGAAACTGACGGTAACGACCTTTTTGCGGACGCTCGTGACGAAACATTGGACCCATGTACCAAAGGCGTTGTTCTTGGTTGTATAGTAAGCCATTTTGGTTGCCAGCACGTACGCATACTGCGGTGCCTTCTGGGCGAAGTGTTAATAAGTCGCCATTGCGATCGGCAAAGGTGTACATTTCTTTTTCTACTATATCGGTAACTTCACCAATAGAGCGTTTAAATAAGTCGGTTGATTCTACAATAGGAAAACGAATTTCTTGATAACCGAACGATGCTACTGTCTCGCGTAAAATGTTTTCTACTTTCTGCCAAACTTGTGTATCGCCCGGCAGACAATCGTTCATACCGCGAACTGCCTGAATTTGTTTTGCCACTGATAAATCCTAAATGCTGTTTTTTTGTGTAATGAAAAATGCTTACACAACAAGAATGCTAAAAATTGACCCGTCATTATATACCCAAATGACCCCATGATGCGAGTTTCAGTTGGAATTAAAAGCGATTTAGGCAAGGCATTGATTGAAAGTAATAGTGGTTCTATTGTTAAAATCAATAACGCAGTATAAATCGCTTTTAAACCAACCCGTTGGGCGGTTCACAGACACTTACTCTCATCGTTGTTACTTTTTAAAAGGGATTGCCATTCTTGCAAAGTAACGCCTTGATATTAAGAGCCTGTGAAACGCTGAATTCTGTATCTTGGGGTCGTTTGGGTATCCACTAGCTATAAAGGTAAACGGCAAACCACGGGGTTTGCCACCTTAAACGGTATTTATTCGACTATTTTTATGTCAATCGGTGTTTGGCTCTGCTTTTTTTCTATAAAGTCGCGTACATAACCTTCAAGCTGATCAACAATGTTGTTGTTATCAATGCGCGCTTTTTGGCGTTCGCCATTTATATACAAACCAGAGCGACGATTTGCACCGGCAAGCCCTATATCACTCACAAGCGCTTCACCTGGTCCATTTACAACGCAACCAATTACCGAAACTGACATAGGTTCGATAATATCCTCTAAGCGCTCTTCAAGTTGGTTCATGGTGCTTACTACATCAAACTCTTGGCGTGAGCAGCTAGGGCAGGCAATAAAGTTAATTCCACGCGAACGAATGCGCAATGAATTTAAGATATCAAAGCCGACTTTAATTTCTTGAACAGGATCGGCAGCAAGTGATACACGCAGGGTATCGCCAATACCTTCGGCTAATAACATACCTAAACCTACTGCAGATTTAACAGAGCCTGAGCGCATGCCGCCCGCTTCGGTAATACCTAAATGTAGTGGTTGGTCTATTTCTTTAGCGAGTAAGCGATATGCTCCTACAGCTAAAAATACGTCAGACGCTTTTACTGATATTTTAAATTGGTCAAAATCAAGGCGGCGCAATATATCTACATGGCGCATTGCTGATTCTAATAAGGCTTCTGGTGTTGGTTCGCCGTATTTTTCTTGTAAGTCGCGCTCTAGTGAACCGCCATTTACACCAATACGAATAGGAATGTTATGCTCGCGTGCTGAGTCTACTACGGCTCTAATACGCTCTTCACTACCTATATTCCCTGGGTTTATACGCAGGCAATCAACGCCGTATTTTGCCACTTTTAAGGCTATACGGTAATCAAAGTGAATATCGGCTACTAGCGGAATCGTTACTTGTTCTTTAATACTTTTAAACGCTTCGGCTGCATCCATTGTTGGTACTGATACACGGACTATGTCGGCACCTGCATCTTGTATTGCCTGTATTTGTGCAACAGTTGCATCAACATCCATGGTGTCGGTGTTGGTCATTGATTGCACTGCAATAGGGGCACCATCACCAATAGGGACGTTACCTACATTGATTCGGGTGGATTTTCTGCGTTTAATTGGAGATTCTGAAAACATAGCGACTACTCTGCTAGTGGTAATGTAAATTTGGCTAAACGGTTTTGAGGAAATGCAGAAACATCTACAGGTTCACCGTTTAAAGTAATGTCTACAGCGTCATGCTTACCAAGCACAACTGAAAAAGGAGGCGTACCGCTTACGGTCATAATGTAGCCTGCTTTTTTAACGCCGAATGCTATTTTCTCGCCTTCGCCGTCGTAAATTTCAACCCAACTTTCGCCATTAAAGTTCATGACAATTGTACTGCTAGCATCGTCTTGACTTGCGCTGTTAGAAGCAATAGGAGCCGTTTCTTTAACTATTTCTGGGCTTGTTGATGTTTCACTAGACGTGCTTTGTGATTCTAATAATGATTCATCGTCAATTTCGGCTTGTTGCTGTTGCTCTGAAATACTGGGTTGAGCGGCTTGGCGCTCGCTCATTTTTGAGTTGGCAACGTTTATGTTACTCGTTTGCTCTTCAATAGGTGTCGCGTTTTGCCAAAACCATAAAGCAGATGAGCCAATAACAATCGCTAAAATTAAATAGCTAAAAAACATTAAGCGGCTGTCGTTTGCTTCTTTTTCTGTACGGCGTGAAAAACTCTGCATATTAGCGGGTTTAGCCGGCTCCGGTGGGGCTGGCATCATTGCTAATATAGGTGCGCTATCTACTTTTAATTCACGGCAATAGTTTTTTATATAGCCTTTAACAAAAGTAATAGGGCCTAGTAATGTAAATTCATCATTTTCAAGGCGTTTAATTTGAAGTTCAGACAGCTTTAACGGTGCAGCAATAGTCGCTATGCTAACGTTCGCTTGTTCTCTGTGATTTTTTAATATCTGGCCTACAGTTGGCTGTTCGCTCTGTGTTTGCGTATTTTCTTCATTCATAATGTGTATGAGTCTGGATCCACTAGTAAAAGTTTGTGCCCTGGTTTTAGTGCTATATCAGGACTTAATTTATTCCATCGCATTAATTCATCAATTAATACATGCCGCTGGGTAGCTATATCGTAAAGGGAATCACCAGCTTTAATTTCGTAATAAATATTTGGATCGTTTAGGTATATTTTACTTCCATTCATTACCCGATCCGACTCTTTTAGACCATTCCATTGCAGGAGCTTTTGTAGTTTAACATTGTATCGCACCGAAATGCTAAATAGGTTTTCGCCAACAGCAATTACGTGAAATGGCACGCGTAAAGGCGATACTTTAGGGTTAAGCATTGGGAGCTCTGTTTTTTGTACTGCTTCGTAACTTTTAAATTCAATATCTGCATCATTTTGATAGCTGCTATTTTTAAATACAGTTGTATTTTTAGTCGCTTCGTAGAATACCACGTCACTACTATTTTTTTGAGCGGTAACTGCAGGAACTGAATTACTATAGTTACTAGTTTGCTGCGAATTAAACTGGCCTGTTTTAGGTGCGCCAAACGAAATTATTGTAACTTCGTCATCGGCTTTAGCTGGTTGTTTTGTTGCTATAACTTCTTTTTGAGGTTCGTAAACGGGCTTAGCTTTTTTAGGTGCAGCTACTACGGAATCTGCAGAGTCGTGCTTAGTAGTAAGTGCAAGCATAACAGCCGATGTATCGGTAGGGTTGCTTGGCGCGACGACTTTAGGAGCATCTTCTTTTTGAGTTGTTATTTGTTTTGCTATTACGGTTGCTTCATCGGCTTGCTTACTGACCGTGTTTTTTACCGTCTTAGCTTGCTTTTCTCTTACTATAACTGGATTTACATCTTGGTTATTTGCTATTGCGAGCTTTTTATCTGTTTTTTGCTCGTCGTTTGTTACCAAGCTTGTTGAACCGTCTTGTGGTGAACGTTTCTTTCTGATTACTTTTATTTTTGGTTTTGAACTAACGTGCGCGCCGCTTTCGTCATTTTTTAGTTCTTTTAACTGCGCTTTACGGTATTTTTCGCGGAGTATTTCAAACTCATTAAAACGTGTTCTTTTTTCTTTTAGTGCATAGGCTTCGTCGCTTGTAGAATAAGTTTGTAAAATAGTGCTGGAGATTTTTTCAGCCTCTTCTATTCTGCCCATTCTGTTTTTTACAAGGTAGCTAAGCATTAATGCACGAGAAGATACTCGACCTGTGCTTTCGTAGCGTTTTAAAAGTTCACTGGCTTTGTACAAGTCGCTTTTAGCGTAATACAAAGCAGCTAAGCTTATTAATGTAGATGTACGCTGAGAGCTATGATTAAGTGCTTGTTGAAAGTAGCTTTCTGCATTTTCAAAGTCATCAAATTCAATGGCACATAAGGCTAAGTTCTCATAGCTTTCGGCAACGCGAATATAAGTAGGTACTTCAATGGCTTTTAAAAACTGATCAGTAGCGCGATCGTATTCATCAATACCACATAAAAACACACCGTAGTTATTAAGGGTATTAGGATCGTCTGGTTTGATTTCAAGTGCTTTTTGGTAGGCTTTATCAGCTCGCGGGTTTTCGCCCACTTGTTGAAAGTAATAAGCAAGAGAGTAATGTACTTCAGGTAGGTCAGGAGCAAATGCCGCTGCGCGTTCTAAATTGTATTTGGCTTGAGAGTTATTACCCGTTTTTAAATACTGTAGGGCTAAAGCAATTCGTGTTCGTGCTGCGCCAGTATTATTAATTTTATTTTCGACGACGGGTTTATTGCTGCCGTTATAACTACTTTCGCTAACACAGCCACTTAGGGCAAGTGTTGATAGTGTTATAGCAAGTATAGATCGCATTACCTTATCTCTTTATTTTTAGTCCATGGCGCCTATCTTACCTAAAACCTTTATTCTTGCATCATTTATTTAAAAATAAACAACTTAACTGCCCTATATGACTTATTCACATAGGGCAGTTATAGATTATGCTTGGTGGATATTAACGCTAATTGCGTTATCGTCACGCATTTTCTTTTTAGCTAAACGTTTAGTACGGTCAACTACGTCACCAACTAACTGTCCGCAAGCGGCATCAATGTCGTCACCGCGAGTACGACGCACAATACAGGTAACACCCGCTGCTTGTAATACTTTTGAAAAACGGTCGATACGGCTATTGCTTGAGCGAGTGTACTCGTTACCCGGGAACGGGTTAAACGGAATAAGGTTGACCTTACAAGGTGTGCCTTTTAACGTTTGCACTAATGCATGCGCCTGATCGGTGCTGTCGTTAATACCATTAAGCATAACGTATTCAACTGTTACATCTTTATTGGCTTTTGAACCGTCGATATAACGACGACACGAGGCCAAAAACTCTTCAATAGGGTACTTTTTATTAACCGGTACTAAAATATCACGCAGGGCGTTATCTGGTGCGTGAAGTGATATAGCCAGTGCTACGTCAATTTTCTCTTTTAATAAATCAAGAGCAGGCACAACCCCTGAAGTACTTAATGTTACGCGGCGCTTAGATAAACCAAAGCCCCAATCGTCCATCATTAGTTCCATTGCTGGCACTACGTTTTTAAGATTAAGTAAAGGCTCGCCCATACCCATCATTACAACGTTAGTTACTGGGCGCTTTTCGCTATGACCATCAAGGCCAATATCTTTAGCTACACGCCAAACTTGGCCAATAATTTCAGATACTTTTAAGTTACGGTTAAAGCCTTGTTGCGCAGTAGAACAAAAAGTACATTCAAGCGCACAACCTACTTGTGATGATACACATAAAGTAGCGCGCTCTTTTTCAGGGATCCAAACAGCTTCTACTTCTTGGCCGCCTTCAAGAATAAGCGCGTACTTAATAGTACCGTCGCTTGCTTGTTGGCGAACTGTGATTTCTGGCGCAACAATTTCGCACTCAGCTTTAAGTTTTTCTTTAAGCTTTTTGTTTACATTGCTCATATCGTCGAAGTTGTCTACGCCAAAATGATAAATCCATTTCATCACCTGGTCACTACGAAACGGCTTTTCACCGAACGATGCAAATAGCTCGCGCATTGCTTCTCGGTTTAAATCTAATAAGTTAATCTTTTTTTGCTCGGTCATGAAACAACCTCAATCGGTGACGGTGGAGATAAAATTTACGAGGACGAATTGTACACAATTCACTCAGTTTAATCATTAATAAAACATCAACAAATACACTGACAAATACTTTACGTAATGACTAAAAAAGGGCCCGAAAGCCCTTTTCATTTTGTTAACGAGTTCGAATTAACGAGTACGTGAACAAAGCTCTTCGTCAGCGAAGAAGTACGCGATTTCGCGAGCAGCAGATTCAACAGCGTCAGAACCGTGAACAGCATTTTCGTCGATGCTATCAGCGTAGTCTGCACGTAAAGTGCCAGCTAGTGCTTCAGCAGGGTTAGTAGCACCCATGATTTCACGGTTTTTAAGAACAGCGTTTTCGCCTTCAAGAACTGTAACCATTACTGGACCAGATGTCATGAAAGATACTAAAGCACCGAAGAAAGGACGTTCGCTATGTTCTGCGTAGAAACCTTCAGCTTTCTCTTGTGAAAGGTGAACCATTTTAGCTGCAACGATTTTAAGGCCAGCAGACTCGAAACGGTTGTAGATAGCGCCAATGTGGTTTTTAGCTACTGCATCAGGTTTTACGATTGAAAAAGTACGTTCTAAAGCCATCTTTATGCTCCAATAATTTTAAGTAAAAGTGTGAATATTAACGGGCGCGAATTATACGCGTTTTAAGTGAAAAATCCTAATTTTATTAAAAACCAGTTTGATTGCAGTTTTGTGATCTCGATCAAAAGCAAATTGCTAATCGTACTTATACTGCCGCGCTTATAAATTAATTAATCATACAACTGGCTTAAACCCAGTTCGCTGTATGGAGCGCACATGTTACCAGCTATCTCTTCAACGCCTTTTATTCCTGAATTACTATGCCCTGCAGGCAGTTTAAAAAACATGCGCTACGCCTTTGCTTATGGCGCAGATGCGGTTTATGCAGGGCAACCTCGCTATAGTTTGCGTGTGCGTAATAATGAATTTGACCTAGACACTCTGCAAATAGGCATTAATGAAGCTCATCAGCAAAATAAGAAGTTTTATGTGGTATCAAATATTGCGCCGCATAACGCGAAAGTTAAATCGTACTTACGTGATATAGAGCCTGTTATTTCAATGAAACCTGATGCGCTAATTATGTCAGACCCTGGTTTAATTATGCTTGTTCGTGAAAAATGGCCTGCTATGCCTATTCACTTATCAGTACAGGCAAATGCGGTAAATTATGCGAGTGTGCAATTTTGGGCAAAGCAGGGGATTGAACGCGTTATTTTGTCAAGGGAGCTATCGCTCGAAGAAATAACCGAAATACGGACACTCTGCTCAAACACCGAACTTGAAGTGTTTGTACATGGTGCGCTTTGTATGGCGTATTCAGGGCGTTGTTTACTTTCGGGCTATATTAACAAACGCGATCCAAATCAAGGTACGTGTACTAACGCATGTCGCTGGGATTACGATGTAAAACCAGGGGTTGAAAACGAAACGGGCGAAATGGTGCATAAAATTGACCCCAAACAGGTGATTCCTACACTAGGCCAAGGCGCGCCAAGTAGCGAAGTATTTATGCTTGAGGAACAAGGCCGCCCTGGCGAGTATATGCCTGCGTTTGAGGATGAACACGGCACGTATATTATGAATTCAAAAGATTTACGCGCTGTGCAATACGTAGAGCAGTTAACAAAAATGGGTGTACATAGTTTAAAAATAGAAGGGCGTACTAAGTCATTTTATTATGTAGCACGTACTGCACAGGTATATCGCAAAGCAATAGACGACGCGGCTTCGGGTAAACCATTTGATACTGATTTATTTAAAACACTCGAAAACTTAGCGCATCGTGGTTACACCGAAGGCTTTTTAAAACGCCACGCCCATCAAGATTATCAAAACTATGAATACGGTCACTCTGTATCAACTAAGCAGCAATTTGTGGGTGAAGTACTCGAACGCTGCGAAAATGGCTTAGTTGAAATAGACGTTAAAAATAAATTTTGCACAGGGCATTCACTCGAACTCATGACACCGCAAGGTAACATTACTTTTAAGCTTGAATATATGGAAAACAAAAAGGGTGAAAGTATTAACGATGCTAAAGGCTCTGGTCACATTGTAAAAATCCCCTTAGATGATGCCATTAACTTAGAACACGCTATTTTAATGCGTAACCTTGAGACACACCAAGATACCCGTAATCCATTTAAACAAGCTGTTTAGCTACAGCTTAATATAGTTTTTTAAAAAAACTCGGGATTATAAAAACCCCGAGTTTGCGACTTTATTTAAAATAATATTAATTACTTTTCAAGCTGCTTTAGCTTATCTCTTCGCTCTTTACGTTTTTGTTTTAATGTTTTTCTTGCATGTTTTTTAGGTTTTTCTTTACTCATTACAAATAACTCCAATTAAATATATAAAATTAATAAATAAAAATTGAAATGATTTACTCTATATTTCCTCCTTAATATTTATGGCTATGATTTCCCAAAGATAGGACTCCCCAGCTTCTTTATATTCAATAATATGATTTATTTTATGCCCTAAAAGAGCGACCCCAAGAGGAGAGTGAAATGATACGTCACTAATAAAGTGCCTTCGTTGGCTTGGAGGCACTAAAGTTATACGGCGTTTAAAACCGGTGGTTATATTTTTAATAACCACCGTGCTATTAATTTGTACATGCGGATTGAATTTTGACCAAGGCCGCTGTGAATACTCGACTTCTTGTAGCAAATACGCAAGCTTCAGCGGCTGTAATAGTACCGCTGCATCTGTGAAGTCATTTTTAGACAGGAAAGGTTTTTTACGCTCGAACAGAAAAGAAAGCACGGACTAATCCCCACAAAAACTAAATCGAATTTAAATATATAAAGGTACAGTGTAACTGCCGAGTGTAAGGGTTACACTCGGCTTAAATTCCGAAGATGGTATTTGTTTTTAGCAGGTATGTGATTAAAGTAAACATATTATCCTCTTTGTTTAAATCAATCATATTGAGTTAAAAAATAAAGTCAATTGAGTTTTAGGTTAAAAAATATTTTGACGATAAAATAATAGTTTAATAGCTATTTTTTATGCTTTTATAAACTCGTTTTTTCTCACTGAAATGTTGTAATTCCTACGTGTTAATTTATCACTATGCAATTGAAGATAAACGACTAAATGATTAAGTGCTATTTATGGGATCTATAGTGTCATTTATGCCTGTTTATAATGTTTATAGATTAAATATACTGGTGCTGTTGTTTATTAAAGTGTGATTGTGTGACTCGTATTTTATTATGCAAAGCTAAGCTGCTTATTTTATAAAGTAAAATTAGGTGTTGGGTAACAGTTTTATAGTGGCCACATGCTCTATAGCTTAACCTTTATGTAATAGTCATTGCATTGAACAATGTTAAATAACCACTTCTTATTAGGGTTCATCAAAGTAAATTATAAAGGGTCTCATTTATATGTGGATAATTTTTGCATTACTCGCCACTATTTTTTTTGGTGCACGAGGGATAATGTATCAATGGACGTCGCAGAAAAAAATTAACCGTAATCTATTATTGTTCGGTGTATTTTTTGTGGGGTTTATAATTAGTGCGCTAGGTACTGTGGTGTTTGAGCACACATGGTACGGCTGGGCAGATATTACGGTTGGACTTGCTTTAGGTTTTGGATCTTTTGCGGCCAATGGGTTTTTGCACAAAGGGTTTTCGGTTGGGAAAGCATCTTTAATTAGTATTCTATCGGGGTTAACGCCTTTATTTGTGCTTTTATTTGCCTTTTTACTATGGCATGAAACCTTAACAACGATTCAATTAATTGGCTTTTTTATTATTTTTGGCGGCCTTTATATTATTCGCTACTCCAGCGATATCTCATTGAGTAACTTACAAGGCGCGCAATGGGGGTTACTGGCTGCACTATCCTTTGCATTTAATGATTTAATGGGCAAGCAATCAACGCTCCTTGAAGCTGATACGTTTGCAACTTTAACGTCTATGTTTGGGTTTGGTAGCTTCCTTTTTGCTGTTAGTTGGTTAGTAAAACGCAAAAAGATGTTAGTAGAGCAAGGCACTTCTCAAGCATATTGGTCTGCGAGTAAAACATTTTCATGCGGGTTACTTATTGGGTTAACTAATGTAGCTGGCATGGTTGCAATAATATCAGCCTTTGCTATTGGTAATACTGGATTAGTTTCAGCGATTTCAGGTATGAATATTTTAATTATTTTGTTGTACTCACGCATCATTCTAAAAGAGTCTTTTACACGGCAAGAAGTTATAGGATTAACAACGGCATTTTTAGGTGTAATCGTACTAAGGCTTAGTTTTTAAAAGATGAATTAGCTTAATTACTTTGCTGTGAAAAGCCTACACTGCTACATTTTAGTAAAGTGTTGCAGTGCATGCTCTATAAGTAATCGCACTCGATAAGGGATTTGTTTTCTGTCGCGATAAAGCATAGAAAATGGCTGCCCTTTACTTTGCCAGTCAGGAAGAATGTGTTTAAGCTTTCCTGCTTTAATAAGTGGTAATGCTATATAATCAGGAATGTAGCTAATACCTACGCCAGACTCAACGGCTTGTTTCATCATTTGAATTTCATCAACTTCCAATCGAACATGTGTGTTTGGGTTGAAGCTATATTCCTCGTTCGTGTGCTGATTTTTTAATTGCCACGGTACCAACCCAACGCACGTAATTTTTGGTTGCTCTTCTAATTGTTTAGGATGAGTGATAGATTGACAATCATGGTTTGGGTGAGCACACAACACATTATGAGTAAGCTTAAGCTCCCTAATAATCCAATTATCAATGGCAGGGTTTCTTACTCTAAATGCTATATCAATCCCTTCTTTTTCAATATCAATAAGGTTATTTGAAAAGCGTAAATCTAATTGAATTTCGGGATACTGTAGTAAAAAATCACAAAAAATAGCACTTAAAAAATGTTTACCCATGTAAATGGGTGCAGAGATCCTAATTTTCCCTTTAGGTTGGTCTTTCTCATCACAAAGTGCTTGCTCTATACACTCTACTTCCTCAAATAACTTGCGATAGCGGTCGTAATATAACTCACCAGTATGGGTAAGTGTCACCCGATGGGCATCTCGATTTAGTAGCGTTAATTGAAGAGCTTGCTCTAATAGGCGTATTCTACGGCTCAAAGTTGATAGTGACATATCAAGGTCTGCTGATGCTTTTTTAAAGCTACCAAGTTTTACTATGGTGCAAAAGTAACGTAAATCATCGAGAGAATAATTAGTTGCCATCAAAACTACTTTATTGTTTAGGAGGTAGACAATATTAACAGCGACGCTTTAAAATTTCATTAGAGATTAAGAGGGGAAAGGCTGAGGTTATGTAATTAAATTATATCTGTTATGAGTAATATAAAGAAGAATATTGCCTAGGATATTATTGATTAAGTTCAGCATTGCAAAGGCTAGCTGTGCATCGCTTTCGCCTAATAATAGATAATTAGTAACTGAAACCTTAAAAAAGCATAAAACATTACTGTATCTAAAATCGCTTTTTTATAGTGATAGTGGGTGCGGTAGTATCCATTAAGTTACGAGATAAGGGCTGTAACACCAATTGAATATAGTTTATGGCGATTATGTAATTGTTTAAATAGAAGGCGCAGTTAAAAGTATCAATTAACAGTGTCTCATTTTATCAACTCTCGTTTTTAATCCTAAATAAAATCGAAGAAAAGCCAACAGTGAGTAACATAACGGGTACGAGTATTATAAAAGACCATACGTAATTTCACTTCAAAAAGTCTCACCTAACTTCCATATCAATACTTTAAACGTATTGTGCAATATTTTAATGAGCATCAAATTTCAGCTTATTCGTAAATACCAACGAGCTAGTAAATCAGCGTGGGAAGATAACCCAAGGATATTGTTGTTTGTTGATAGGCATTTTTTGCAGTTTTTTGAAGGCAATTCTGATTTTCATGGCGATATTAAGAAGGTGTTGAAGTGGTTAGTTTTTTTACTTATTTACACTGGCCAAATTAATTATGCCGATATAAGGCTTAATACTTTGGTAACAATTGTGAAGAATCGAAAGTTACAATTTATGTAAAGGGATGGTTACAGTGGCATCGTTATCTCTTATTGATGGTTTTTTCATTTATTTAATATTGCTTACCTGTCTATGACCTAATAAATTAGGTACATCCAAGTGTTTTTATAAATAATATAAGTATTATAAATGATTTGTCTTACATAATTAATTTGCTTAATCTATTTGTTAAATCAATACAAAAGGATTGTTTATGCACTGATTTTGCCTTGTTTACTATTTTCACCCAAACTTTGATCTTCTATTCAAAAAAAGCATAAACTTTTATTCTAGGAAATAGGTACACACCTAAGTCCTAAATATTTACTAATTTATATTTATGCGAGGAATGTTATGAAAGTAAAAATCTTATCTGCAGTAATAGCAAGTACGCTGTTAATTGGTTGCGCTCTCCCTGTCGTTAAGGCTTCTCAATCGGCCATTAAAAGTATTGAAACAAATCGAACAGTTACTAAAGTTAGGACTGGAATGCTGAGCAGTGGCTCATCAATCATAACGACTAGTTATGAGGGGACAGTAGCTGCTTTTAATTTTAATGGACAAAAATTATGGGAAAATGAACTCTCGGGTTTTATGAACCATGATATTTGGGTTCAAGATATTAATGGTGATGGACTTGTAGAAGTATTTGCTGCGAATGCAGATGGTAATGTTTACTGTATTAATAGTGATGGTTCTTTAAAGTGGACGTTTGGACTTAATGAAGTTCCTATGAACTCTGTAACTGTAATCTCTGATGCAGATAACAAGTATGTTGTTGCAGGTGGCTATGATAAAAACTTGTATTATATATCTACTGATGGTGAATTATTAAAAACTATTGAATCAAAAACATACTCAGAAGAAGGTGTTTTTGGTGATGGCGTAAAACCTGAAGCGGGTACTCACACAGTGAATTTTGTACGCCCTATAAAATCTAGTGATGGTACTGAAAAGCTGGTTGTTCTAGGAACAAATAATAGCCTTCAAAGTTCTGGCCGCTTTTATATCTTTGAACCATTTGCTGACTTACCGAGCGAAAAAAGTAGAGTATTAATAAAAAAAGGCATAGGCGACCTGCGTACAGTCGATTTTGATAATGATGGTAATGATGAGCTAACTATAGGTAATAGCGCTCAGATAGGAGATGCCGCTATTTCAGTTATGGACTTAAGTGATCTTTCGCAAAAGAAAAGTCAAATAAATGATATAGCAAGACAAATCGACCGTTTTGGATACCGTGTCGCTCAAACTGAAGTCGTTATTAATGAAGGTATTTCGACGTACTTAACACTTTTTGGATCGAGAATACTTCTAACCCCAGAGTCATTTGATGTGAATGATTCGGAAATACTAGCCAGTAAGTATTCATATTATGATATCTGGAAAGACAAGGATTCAAATAAAATTTTACTTGCAAGTGCTCAAAGTGGAGGCAGCCAAGTACACATAATTGATACATCTAACCCAGATTGGAAGAATGCCTATAAAGAGCTAGAGCCGCAAGGCAAGCTGGCAGCTATACAGAACAATACTAGAACAATTGAAAGGCAACTATCATCTTTTCAAAAGCCGACTCGCGAACGTGAACCTTTACCCGTTTACTTTATTTCAGAGAGTCGTAATGATATCCCAGATACAATCGAAAGAAGTGAGTCTTTGTATGATTCACCTGTATTTTTAAATTACTCGACCTTACCAAATGTAGAGAACTGGGATAGAAGTGAAATACTTGCTGATAACCCGAAGTACCGTGATAAAAGAGATCGCCGTAAAAATTATACATTATCACCTGAGGAAATGTTTAATCAGCTTTCAGATGGTTATGAAAATAGCGATGGGATATCACAGTGGGCAGGTCATGGAAATGATCCGTACATGATTAGTTTAGCCACTATGAAAAGAATTATAAGTAGTGGAGAAGGCAAAAAGACAGTCAATATATACCCGGAGATCGAAGGGCATGGAGAGGCATTTAATAAAGTACTAAATCATCACTTTTATCCTTTAGCCAAATTTAGTAGTGAAAACAACGCTAATTTATTTATGCGAAATAAACATACATTTTGGCAGTCCACTATATATGCTCCGGAATGGTTGGAATTAAGATCTGGACGTTTAGCTGATGCTTTTGTTCCTGCAATGGAAGAAACAACAGATAAATCAATGGAAATAAGTGTGGCAGGGAGAATGGGTCTTTGGGCGGCTGGTTCTGTCGATGATTGGGGTGAGAGGTATGCGAGAGATAACCCTAGTTTTGACCGATTACGTCAACACTCTCATCAAATGGTTCCTAATCATGCGCTTAGACAAATAATCTATAAATTAGCGTCAGGTGCACGTTATATTAATAACTTCGGCTTTAATCAAGAATACATGAGTCTTGCTTGGGAGCTAATTGGTCAAGGAGCGCTTTATGTTCCTAAACGTGATGAGCTATTAAGTTTATCGCCAGTTCACATCAGTATGAAAGAGCCAGACCCTGTTTATAGAGAAACATCAAATAATGTGAAATGGACTACGTTTTATGATGAAGAGAAAGAATCTGTGCCATATGTATTTAGTCGCCTAAATGGCACGTGGCCAGGTGCAAAAACGTTGCCGTGGGATTATTCTAGTTATGCTGCTGATACGAAAGAAAGACGATTAGATTTTATACCAAAATTTCCTAAAGGATTAGTTTTAATCACACCGGTTCAGCAAGGTAAATTTAAAGATGAAGGTACAGTTAGAGGCGCATTGGCTGATAATATGCACCCTATCTATAAAAATATTATGAAGGAATATATTACTGACGGTAAAAGTTACTTCGATCCTAATGGGGAAAATGTAATGGCTGCTGATAGCATTCGATATAAACAAATTAGGGATAAGATTGAAGAAAAATCTAACCTTCTGCCAATGACTGTATCAGGAGAAACTGCATGGGTTGTTGCTCAGTCAGACAAAAAACACTTAAGGCTTACACTTGTTGATAGTGGATACTTAAATCCAGGTGATAAAATTGCTAAGGTGAAATTTAACTCAGTTACACCTGAAACGATAGTAGATATTCTATCAGGTGAAATATTCTCTCCGGATTCAAATGGAGTAGTTGAAATTCCAGTTTTAGCTGGTGCATTTAGATTTATTGATGTGAAAATTACTGAGGATATTAGAAACACCGAAAGTACGTCAATGTAAATACAGCGTTTAATATATGGCGCAGGATTAATATTTATTAGTCCTGCGCTATTTATTTGACATTTTATAAGTCTTGTAAAGTGTTGCTGATAATCAATTAAGTAAGCCGAAATACACTACATCCTCTAATACAAAAATGGTATTTGCCTCTAAAGTTAACTCAAATTTCTTTTCATTTCATAGCGTCTCTTAAGTCTGATGAGACACATGATAAAACCTCTAATTAGGTAGTCAAATTAACTTTGTTACTTCAGGAGCAGCATAAATTCCAAACATGCTTTACACTTTAGTTTGTCCATAGAGTCATTTTCTTTTTGTTGCCTACACCATTATAGATAAAGAGCGTGAGCAGCACGGGAAGCTTTGTTCTATTTTTACTTATTTATACTAGGTGTAGTTTGTAGAATAGCGCAGTAGTAGTGACTTAGTAATAGTGATTGGGCCCTACTGAGTTATAAGCCTCATACGCGACTCCATTGCTCCTAGATAGAACGAGCTTTAACCCTGAAAGTCCCTAGATTATTACATCAGGTTATGTAATAAAATACATTTATTAAAAGCCAAAAAAGCCACTCAAATTATGAGTGACTTTGATTTGACATACACACTTGTTTAAATCTTACGATTTAATTTTTTACCACCATACAGCGTATAACGTTGTTAGGATTATTACGACACCTAGAGCGGCTATGTTAAAGTTAGTCTCAGTTGCAAAGCTTATCTCTTTTAAATTTACGCTTCCGTTAGTGCCTTTATCTTTTATTAACAAAGAGACAATTACACAGATAACTAGGCATAATAAAAAGACAATTCCAACGCGATCCATAAAAGGGAGTTCAGGGTATGCGAATTTTAAAATCAGGGAAAATAATGCGGAGCCAACACCTGCAGCTAACGCGCCAGCTGAGCTCGCTTTTGACCAAAACATTCCCATTAAAAATATTACAACAATACCCGGAGTGAAAAACCCTGTAAATTCTTGTATATATTGAAAGGCTTGATCAAATTTACCTAATAGCGGCTCTGCCACTATTAAAGCAATAATTAATGAAACCAAAGCGGTTAATCGACCTACTTTCACATAGTGTTTTTGAGTTTTTCCCGGCTGAAGTTTTGAATAAATATCCATCGTGAAGATAGTCGATATACTATTTGTCATCGATGCTAAAGATGAAACGACAGCGGCGACTAGAGCAGCAAAAACAAGTCCTTTAATACCCGATGGCATTAATTCCATCATTGATGGGTAGGCTTGATCTGGTGAACTTAACTGTGGGTGTAACACAACTGCGGCAATCCCTGGTAGTACAACTATTATTGGCATTAGTAGTTTTAGATATGCGGCAAATGCAATGCCTTTTTGGGCTTCCTTAATACTTTTTGCTGCTAAAGCTCTTTGAATAATATATTGATTAAACCCCCAGTAACTAAGGTTCATTATCCACATGCCACCAACTAAAACAGAGATACCAGGTAAACTCATATAATTACTGTTATCTGGGCTTAAAATCATATCAAAGTGATTAGGTAGCTGCTCAGTTAAAATACCGAACCCTGCAAGCACACCTTGCCCGCTAGATACTTCATCTAATGCCAAATAAACTAAGAATAGGCCACCGAATACCAAAAGGACTACCTGTAATATATCGGTGTAAGCAACTGCTTTTAGGCCTCCATATAAAGAGTATGCTACTGAGAATAGCGCTAAAAAAATCATGCCGTACATCCAATCAACACCTGCAACTGTTTCTATTGCAAGCCCGCCTAACCATAACACAGCCGTTAAATTAACAAACACATACACGGCAAGCCAAAAAAGAGCTAAAACAGTTTTAACTTTACTGTCGAAGCGCTGTTCAAGATATTGGGGCATAGTAAAAATTTTATTTTCTAAAAAAATAGGCAGCATATACTTGCCTACAATTAATAGTGTTATTGCAGCCATCCATTCATACGATGCGATAGCCATACCTATTGCAAAACCAGAGCCTGACATTCCAATAATCTGTTCTGCAGATATATTTGATGCAATTAATGATGCACCAATTGCCCACCAAGGAAGGGACTTAGAGGCTAAAAAATAATCTTCAGTGTTTTTTTGTTTCTGCTTGCTTTCTCTTGATATCCATAACGCGAGTATTAGTAGTCCTAATACATAAGCTACAAACACACTAGAATCGAGTATGTCTAATTTCATTAACTTTCCTCATAATTTGTATTTTAAAATATAAAAACGATTAGGATAGCGTTATCCTTTTTGTTTTGGAGTTTGCCTTTTATATTTTTAAGTAAATACAATGTTTTAGTAATTAGATTATTTATATCGCTGATTTTTATAAGTATAGTAACAAGATTAAAAGAGATATCCGTAAGCGAAGTAGGGGTGGATTTCAGCTAGTAAACTGTTTTATATCATGAAATAACTAATTAAATTAGTTTGAATAAGCGTAAGTTGACTACTTTTAAATAGCCGAGATTAACTACCTATAGTCAACCTCGGCATGTTTAAAATTTATTACTTACGAGCTTTAATTTTATCTATCTTAGCTTGTAGTGAAAATACTAATTTTGGGTATTTATCTGCCACATTGTGTTGCTCATTTCTGTCTTTTGATAAATCAAATAACTGTGACTTAGTTTTTAAACCATTTTCAATTGCGGTTTTATTTGCAAGCCAGTCGGGAGTAGTCCCATTAAATGGCGCTATGTATTTCCAATTTCCACTGCGAATTGCCAAAGTAAATGACTCTTCAAGCATTTCTGTACGTCCGCTCTCTTTAGCATCTAAAAAAGCTGGCAACATATTTTCACTATCAATCGCTTCGCTTTCATCTAGCTTAACACCGGCTAATTCAGCGAGTGATTTATAAATATCTATATGGCTAACTAATGCATTACTATCCCCGTTGTTTTTAATTCCTTTAGGGTAAGTAATAATCATAGGTACACGTGTTCCGGCTTCATATGCACTATATTTTCCACCTCTATAACCTGCCGCTGGGTCATGATCTCCTCGTAGCTCTTCGGCTTGGTCTGCATAGCCATCATCCATTACAGGGCCGTTATCACTAGAAAATATAATAAGCGTGTTATCATATAAATCTTGTTTTTTTAACTCATCAATAATCTGTCCTGACATCCAATCCATTTGCAATATTGCATCACCCCTTGGCCCCATTCCTGATTTATTGGCAAACATCTTATTTGGAACTCTAGGTACGTGAATATCACTGAATGGAAAAAACAGCATAAACGATTCACCTTTATTATCATTAATAAAATCAATAGCTTTTTTAGTGAAAATGTGAGGAAACTCTTCATCTTTCCACTCAGCAGACTTTCCGCCAGCCATCCAACCAATGCGACTAACACCATCAACAATGGTATTGCTATGTTGAAGATCTGCTGACATTTTAAGTAGCTCAGGATGCTCTGTACCGACAGGGCGGTTCCCTATACGCTTTTCATAGGAAATCGTTATTGGGTCATTCGGGTCTAGATTAACTACGTGATGATTTTCTAAAAATACAGTGGGTACTCGATCTGCAGTCGCAGGGATTAAAAAGCTATAATCAAATCCTAGCTCTATCGGCCCTGGCTTTACAGCTTTATTCCAGTCGACAAAGCCATCGCCTAGTCCCAAGTGCCATTTACCAACGACACCCGTTTTATAGCCTGCTTTTTGCAACATTTTAGGCAGAGTAGGCTTGTTATGATCAATGATAAGCGGTGCGTCGCCCGGTAAAATTGCAGCATTATTACGAAAAGCATACTGGCCAGTTAACATTGAATAACGCGACGGTGTACAGGTTGCGGCAGAACTGTGTGCATCGGTAAAGCGAATCCCCTCAGCTGCTAATGCATCAATATTAGGGGTTTGAGCTTGCTTCATTCCGTAACTACTTAAATCCCCATAACCAAGGTCGTCTACATAAAATATTACAATATTCGGCTTATCATTAAGTGAGCTCACTTTATTTTTGTTTTCTTTTAGCTCTATACTATTATCTGTCAGTTCTGCGTGAGCACTTGTTGCCAAGGATAAAGTCAATACAGTAAAAAAGTATAAGTAATTAATTTTAAAGTTCATAAATACCTTCAATTTGATATAAATGGGCAGAAACTCCTACCCATTTAGAAAAGTGATATATTTCTATATATTTGTAATTAGAATGAAGCTCTAATACCTATTCTATATTGGCGACCAGTTCGATATTCTGAAATCGTCCGACTAGTATCAACTGAGTTATTAAGGGCATTACCTTCGTCATACACTTCGCCATCAATTATATAATTCCTACTTGTTAGAAAAGTTCTGTTTGTTTCGTCTGTGAGGTTAAGCGCCTGGAAGCTAAGGGTAAAATGATCATTAATTTTATAAGTTGAGCTAAAATCCAACTTACTTGTTGAATCTAACCACGCAACACCTTGGCCAAATGCAAAGTTATCGTTTACAAGTTGTACAGAACTATAACGATGTGCAAGGCGCAGCATTAAATCGTCTTTCTCCCAAAAAACAGTTGTATTAGCTGAATGTTTTGGCGTGTAAGCTTGAGGTAAAGGTGTTATTGAAACACCCGAAACGGCACTAACTTCAATGTCTTTCTCTGACTCTGCGTATGTATAATTTACGCTTAAGCCTAGGCCTGATAATGCACCAGGTAGAAAATCATAGTTTTGTGTATAGTTTACTTCAATGCCTTGAGTTGTCGCCCCTTTACCATTTCTCACGGTTGCTAATTTTACAGTGTGACAATTAGCTGTTAATGAGTCTTGCAATTCAATGTGAGCAACTCTATCAGGCATACAAGTATTACCGCTTTCATCTAAAGGTGTGCCTGGTGTTTCCTCATATTGATTAAGTTGAGCATTTTGCGTATCAGGAATAGGATTACCGTCGGCATCCTCTTTTAATGTTGGCTCTACGAGTACATCATAGATTGAGTCGACTGACGACAAGTCGTAGTCTGTTCGGATATCCTTCCAAATATAGGTTTCGGTTATATTCTCTTCAAAATTTGTCATGTCCTTGTGAAAAAATGCAACAGAAACTAAACCAGAGTTGTTAAAGTACCATTCAAAAGAAAGATCTAAGTTAGTAGATTCTAGAGGTTTTAGAGCTACATTATTCGCTTTGCCTATTCCCCAAGCACTAACGTATTTTTCATCAATGTTAGCCCCTGGCGTAGTCGAGTCGAAAGTAGGACGAGACATTGTTTTTGAAACTGAGAAACGACCGATGAAGTCGTCACTAAATTTATAATTTAGATTTAAACTAGGAAGAAAAATATCGTTGCTAGCCGAGCCTTTTGCGCGTTTAGAGCGAAGACCTGCTTTGAAACCTAGAGGTTGGCCTGTTACAGGGTCAATAAACTCATCGATAGTCGAGCGGTCAAGCCATGCTGCTAAATCAGGATTTTCCGTTGAGCGTCCATCTAATGATGATACGCCATTATTAAGTACGTGTTGAACGCTACCATCGTCGTTGTAGACTACTTGTAAAATATAGTTAGGGTTGCTTGAATTTAAAGCCGATGGTGCTAGATAAGTATCACCATCACGATTAACAAAATCAGGGAAAGTAGATGGATCATTCATGTCATAGTTATACATAAGCTGCCATGCTGCACAAGAGCCTGAAGCTGGAAGGTTTGATGGTGTTTGAGTTACATCATCATTAGGGTACTGAGGTTCAAAATCACATACAGGCAAATTACCATTAGCTAGCCCACGGTTATAGATTAAATCGTAGAAGTCGTAAAGAATCGGCGTTTTTTGGAACTGAACTTTATTAAACGCCTCTGCGTTGGTTTCTGTCTTTACGTAGCGAAGACCAAGGTTACCGGTTAGACGTCCATCAAAGTATTCAAAATTAATTTTGCCATAAAGTGCATTTACTTCTTGCTCAATAATTCTTGATGCAGATTCATCAGGTTGTGGCTTTACATCTAAACCCGACTCACTATCGGTTGCTAAAGCAAGCGCTTTGAATGGGTCTACTATTCCCCATCCATCTAAAAAGTGGACTTGATTAGGATCTGCAATACCATCCATAAAGTTATTTACAGGAAAATCATTGGATACTAATAGATCGGCCATCGTTATATCTGTTAGGCCTCCGATACTTAGCTCGTCTCCATTAGCGTCAACTACTACCGAGTTGTTTAGAATTTTAGTTGTAAGGGAGTAAACATCTTTAACTCTCTTTGAATACTTTCCTCCAAACTCAACCTTAGTAACGCCCAAATAATCTACATTCCAGTCAAAATCTAAGAATAGAGACTTATTGGTATCTGAATTATGATCCTCATCATTAGATACATTCCCTACTCGAAAGTTTTGAATGTCGAGTGGATTTGTTCTTCCTGGTGCTAAACCAAAAGATGGGTCGGTGATGCCATCAGGAAATTGGATAAAGCCTTTATTAGCGATAATTTGACAGCTACCACTTGAGCAATCGTAACCTTGCGGCTGTAAAGTTACTTCATTTGGATCATTTGATGTTATTGGTAATTTATTTGTCTTAGATTTACCTGCTAACATAACTCTAGCGTTAGGGAGCGAGTCTTGGCTTGTTTTAGAATAACCAGCTATTAGTTTACCAGAAAAGTTATCTGTAAAATGATGGTCTATGCTAAGTGTTCCGATATTGTTCTTAATTTCAGAGCCACCTTTAAGGCGAAATACTCGACCGCGATTTGAACGATCAAGGCGCTTAACCAATGTATGATTCTCATTGTTTATGGTCCACCAATCCTCTTGAGGATCACTATTTTTATTTTTTAAGTTTGATAAAATTTGCAGATCATATTGATGATTATCTAATATAACCTCCTGATTAGAATGGGTAAGATCTAATTGGATGTCGGTATCAGCAGTTGGTTGATACTGTAACCCTAAGGTTATAGATTGCCTATCTTGTTTATCTAAATTTAAACCGTAACTTTGTGAACTTTGAGATAAAAACTCACTTTCTTCTGTAATAATTTGTCCTGTCGAAAAATCTCTAGCTTTACCTGCTTTAGCACTATGAATCTCATCATCCCAACTAGCACTATACTCATCTCTTCGAGTATTTTGAGTTTCATCAGCGAAAGTGAAAATAACACCTAGTGAGTCATCAAGGTATTTATCTGAAAAAGAAGCGGAGACTTTTCGGTTTGCATCTTCAGAGTAATCGTTATAACGACCTTGAAGTTCTATACTGCGTATCGGCTTTTTTAAAGATAATGGTTTAATGGTTTTCAATACAACGTTTGCACCCAGAGAGCCTTCATCTTGGTCTGCTGATGCTGTCTTTTGCACTTCAATAGACGATAGAATATCAGAGGAAAATGAACTTAAATCAACACCTTGCTCTGCTGATGCATTAGAACCTGATCCTGAAAGCCCGCTTGTTAGGGTAACTCCGTTCATTGAAATATTATTTAAATTAGAATTAGCACCACGGACCGATATTTTAGTACCTTCACCATTAGACTCCTGAACTGTAACCCCTGTAACACGAGAGAGAGCATCTGCAATATTTTGGTCTGTTGACTTACCAACATCCTCAGCATGGATTGAATCTGTAACACCTTCAGAGAATCTTTTATTATTCATTGCTCGCTGCAAGCTGCCTCTAAATCCAGTTACAGTGATAACCTCAACGTCAGATTCTTTTTTATCGACTTTCTTTTTTTCATCGGTGTTTTCTTCAGCTACAGAGATACCTGAAACAAAGGTGCAGATTAGTGCCGCTGATATGGCATTTAATTTAAAGTGACTTTTCATCTTAGTTACCCATTAACCATTATTGTATTGTGTGTGATCGCCTTACCTTATCGATTGAACATCAACCAAATCGAAAGGGGATTGCGTTGTCCTTACTTGGGTCCTAATCGTAACGTACAAGCTTAAGCTTTTCCAATAGTATTTAACAATTGTGGTCAATAAATAACAACTAATACACAATAACAGTTGTTTAATGGTGGTTTTAGAGGTGTTTATAAGTGTTTTTGTTAATGGTTTGTTTTGGGTGGTTTGGGGATAGCGTTACCATTTTTGTTGATTTGTTTTATTAATGTATTAATATGAAGCCTAAAAATTAATCTCCTTGATTTTTAGCTAGGATTTTAATATTTCTATTTAAAAGCTGTTACTGGTTATTTCACACATATAATTTGAGGTTATTCGAATGTTACCAAATAAACTTTTAGTATTGGGGTTATTTAGTATTGGGATTTTCAACACTTTTTATTCGGATGCCTA
Organism: Pseudoalteromonas sp. SWN166; assembly: GCF_015864485.1. Classification (NCBI taxonomy): domain Bacteria; kingdom Pseudomonadati; phylum Pseudomonadota; class Gammaproteobacteria; order Alteromonadales; family Pseudoalteromonadaceae; genus Pseudoalteromonas; species Pseudoalteromonas sp. SWN166. Next base: position 3,890 of record NZ_JADYXB010000015.1, on the reverse strand, counting down.
TGCAAAAGAGGCGCAAAATAGTGCGGGAAAACCAAATATTGTTTTGTTTTATGTTGATGACCTTGGGTGGGGAGATTTAAGTAGTTATGGTGCTACTGAGGTCAACACTCCAAACATCGATGCGTTAGCGAAAAATGGTATTAGATTCACTGATGCGCATAGCTCTGCAGCAACATGCTCTCCATCAAGATATTCATTACTGACCGGTGAGCATGCTTTTAGAAAAAACATTCGCATACTTAAAGGTGATGCCCCGCTAGTTATTTCTGAAGTACAAAAAACATTACCAAAAATGCTGCAAACAGCAGGGTATCGAACAGGTATTGTTGGTAAATGGCATTTAGGCCTCGGTGATGGCAATACGCCAGTAAATTGGAATGAAAAAGTTAAGCCTGGCCCACTAGAAGTTGGATTTGACTATAGTTTTCTGATTCCAGCGACAGGAGATAGGGTCCCTTCTGTTTTTCTTGAAAATCATGATGTTGTGAATTTAGAAAAATCAGATCCATTGTTTGTGAATTATCAAAAAAAAATAGGTACGCGACCTACAGGCTATGAAAACCCAGAGCTATTAAAGCAAGGAGCCGATGAGCAGCACAACAAAAGTATTATTAATGGTGTAAGTCGTATTGGCTGGATGCAAGGGGGAAAGTCTGCACAGTGGCGCGATGAAGAATTTAATACAGTCTTATCAGATAAAGCAAAGCAATTCATTTCAAAATCAAGTCAACAGCCATTTTTTTTACTTTTCTCGTTTCATGATATTCATGTGCCTCGCTTACCCAATAAAATGTTTAGAGGTAAAACGAATATGGGTGTGAGGGGGGACTCAATCGTACAAATGGATTGGACCACAGGCCAAGTGGTGGAAAAACTCAGGGAGTTAAATTTACTAGATAATACTTTGATTATTTTTACTAGCGATAATGGTGCTGTTTTAACAGATGGTTATGATGACGAGGCATTAAAGCGCATTGGAACCCATAAGCAAAATGGCCCATACCGTGGTGGTAAGTACAGTATTTACGAAGCTGGAACGCGTATTCCATTTATTGTTCACCATCCTAACAGAGTTAAACCGGGGGTGAGTAATTCTCTATTTAGCCAAATTGATTTATACGCATCAATAGCTGAATTATTAGGAGTACCTCTTGAGGAAACAGAGGCGATTGATAGCCAAAATCAATTATTACCACTTTTTGATGCAAGTAAATTGGCTCGTACAACCTTAGTGCAAGAAACCCCACATGCAAAAGGTTTAAGAGAGAACAGTTGGAAGTACATTAGGCCTGCAAAAAAAATTGCAAGCTGGGTTAAAACAAAAAAAAATATAGACCCAGGTACCTCAAAAGCGCCTCAATTATTTGATCTTGATACCGACCCATCTGAACTACACAATCTTGCGGCTAAACACCCAGATAAAGTTAAGTTACTGGAACAAAAGCTTCAAGATATTGAACTTCAATCTATCCGTTTAAAGAGTCTAAAATGAAATCTTATAAATATGCAGTTACGGCATTAGTATTGATTTGCGCTGCTATTATTAACAAAGCAGACGCACAGCATGTTGGTGATAGTAATAAACCAAATATAATTTGGTTGGTACTGGAGGATATTTCTTTAGATCTATCTGTATATGGTACTCCAGAAGTTAAAACACCTAACCTAGATAGGCTTGCAAACGAGGGGATTCGTTATAATCACGCATACGCCACTGCGGCAGTTTGTTCTACCGCACGTTCTGCTTTTTTTACTGGTATGCATGCAACAAGCATAGGTGCGCAAAACCATAGAAGTCATTTAGATGATGGTTATTATTTACCAGAAAATATTAAAATGACTTCACAATTTATGCGTGAAGTTGGTTATGTAAACTTATTAATGGGCCCTAAACAAAAAACGGATTTTAACTTTTCTACCACTATAAATGCTTTTGATGCGCAAGATGGCGAAGTTAAATACTCTGGAGGCGCTTATACGCATGCCCCTGCCGATCTTAAGCTTTTAGAGCGCCCCGCATGGCAGACTTATATAAAAGAGTATTCCGGGCAGCCATTTTTTGCACAAATTAATTATAGCGAAACCCACCGTACTTTTATTGCAGATAAAAACAATCCTATCGATCCCTCAAAAGTTAAAATTCCGAGTTATTACCCTGATCATGATATTACGCGCCGAGATTGGGCACTTTACTTAGAAACAATACAAACTGTAGATCAAAAGGTCGGTAATTTATTTTCTGAGCTTGAAAAAGCCGGTGTAATAGACAATACAATTGTCTTTATTTTTGGAGATCATGGGCGTGCAATGCTGCGTGATAAACAGTGGTTATACGATGGTGGGTTAAGAGTGCCTCTTATTGTTTGGGGTAAAGGTATTGAGTCTAATCAAGTTAATAATGAGCTAGTTAGCTTAATTGATGTTATGCCTACAACGCTTGATTTGGTGGGCTTAAAGGTTCCTGACTACGTAGAAGGGCATATATTTTTAGGAAAAAACAAACAAAAAAGAGATTATATTTATGCTCATAAAGATAGAACCGACGAGACAGATGACAGAGTACGGGCTGTGCGAGATCTTCGTTTTAAGTATATTAAAAACTTTTATCCCGAAAAACCATATAACGACTTCAATGCCTACAAGCATCTACAATATCCTGTATTGGCGCTTATGGAATCAATGCATGCTAAAAAGCTATTAACTCACGAACAAGCATTATTTTTTGCACCCAATAGACCTCCAGAGGAGCTCTACGATACAATTAATGACGCTGATGAAGTGCATAATTTAGCACTAAATAAAGATTATGCTGAGCAACTACTTGTAATGCGCAGTGAGCTTGAACGCTGGCAGAAAGAAACTAATGATCAAGGGATGATTGATGAAACGCCAGAAGTGAAAGCATATTGGGATAATTTTTTTAAAAAGCATTACCTTACCCAAATGAAAATAAGAGGCTTATCGGAAGATATTACTCCTGATGACTATTTAATTTATTGGGATGAATTTTTAACTGCTCATGGCAAGTAGATAAACTACTTTTATAAATTTAATCACATAAATGAATGAGTTTATAAGCATCTTTTTAAGTGGCTCCTAAAGCGAGCCACAGCCTAACCTTAGTTCTTTTAATGGGCTACTTATTGGCAGCGTGCTACTTTCAGCTGTTTAGCACTGCATAATATATGTGTAGTTTAGAGCCCATCATCGTTTTTTAAAGTAGAGCCCATAATGATAAATATAAAAAACAGCCTTTTTGTTGTTCTTTTTTTATGCAGCTGTTTTTCAGCGGTTGCAAATGATGAGTGCCAGTCTTGCCATCAACAACAAACCCTCGATTGGAAACAATCAGACCATGCAAACTCAATGGCTTTAGCCAATAAAGATACCGTGCTTGGTGATTTTAATAATATAACTGCGACCCACTTTTCTCAAAAAGCCGTGTTTTATAAAGAAAAAGAGGCCTTTTTAATTGATTTGACCGAGCAAGGTACAAAAAAAACGTACACCGTAAGTTATGTATTTGGCTTTGACCCACTGCAACAGTATTTAATTGAAGTTGAAAAAGGCAAATACCAAGTATTTCCCTTTGCATGGGATAGTCGCGCTAAATCACTAGGCGGAAAGCGTTGGTATGCCAACTACGCTAACGAAGATGTAAAACCCAGCGACCGTCTCCATTGGCTGCAACCTCTGCAAAACTGGAACGGCATGTGCGCCGATTGCCATTCAGATAATTTAAAGCGTAATTACACTACTGAAAAAGAAAGCTTTGATACGCACTTCTCGAATATAAATGTGGGCTGTAAATCGTGCCACAGCGATATAACGGATGAACATAAAACTAAAAAAATAATAAAGACAGCTCAAACAAGCCCTACCAATATGTC